>JBOGIE010000193.1:0-5945 GCA_050742435.1 Acidimicrobiales bacterium
GGGCGCAGCCTGGCCCTGACCGGCGCCTCCAGCGCCGAGCTGGCCGGCCTGGCCGCCCTGGCCCTGGCCGTGGGCGGCGCCCTGGTCCTGGCCGGCACCCGGCGTTCGGCCGAGTCCTAAGCAGCTTCTCCGCCGTCCCGGCTGCGACCGGCCCTCTCCGGGGCGCCGGCCGCAGCCGGGGCCAAAAATGCGCCGTCGGCGGCGCGCCACGCCTCCTCCCGGCGGTAGGGTGAGGGTTCAGACGTCGCTGAGCCGGAGGTTTGCCATGGCGTTGGAAGAGGTGGTCAACGAGCACTTCTTGAGCCGTTACCGGGCCCTGCTCGATGCCGAGGACGCGGCGTTCGACGAACTCGAGCATGCCTACGAGGACGGCGACCGTGAGCATTTCCTGGTCGACCTGGCCCAGTGGGAGCACAGCGTCGAGCGGCGGCAGGCCTTCCTGGCCCGCTGCGGGGTCCCCGTCAACGGCGTCGGGGCGGTGACCTGAGGCTTTTCGG
The DNA here is from genome assembly GCA_050742435.1 of Acidimicrobiales bacterium. Taxonomy (GTDB): domain Bacteria; phylum Actinomycetota; class Acidimicrobiia; order Acidimicrobiales; family AC-14; genus CADCTB01. The sequence goes on from JBOGIE010000193.1 coordinate 498, forward strand.
CGGACAAGGCTCCCCCCTGCGACGGCCCGGCGGGGCCCGCACAGGGGCGCTGCTGGCCGTCGTCCTGCTGGCCGCGGTGGTGTTGGCGGCCACCGCCCTGGCCGCCACGCGCCACGGCCCGAGCGGGGTCCGGGCCCAGGCCGGCGCGCCGGGCCCACCCTCCACCACCGAGGCCCCGGCGACCACGGAGCCGCCCCCGCCCACCACCGCCCCACCCAGCACCATCGCCCCCACCGAGGCGGTCGCCCTACCCCTTCCCGGTTGCCCGCCCCCGCCCCGCCGGCCGGGCACCGGCACGCCCGCCCCCACGTGGCGGCCGCCGGTGCTGGTCCCCGAGTCCGAGCTGCCCGCGGCCCGGCCCGCCCCGGCCATCGCCGCCGACCTCACCGTGCTCGAGGGCAAGGGCATGTGGATCTGGAAGCACCGCCAGACCGAAGGGGGCGACGTCGACGCCGTGGTGGCCCGGGCCAAGGAGGCCGGCCTGCGCCAGCTGTGGGTGCGGGTGGGCGACTCCCGCGACGGGTTCTACGCCGCCGACTACCTGTCGACCCTGGTCCCCAGGGCCCAGAGGGCGGGCCTGGCCGTGATCGGCTGGGGCTTCCCCTTCCTCCACGACCCGGTGTCCGACGCCGCCTGGAGCATCGAGGCCGTGTCCTGGCGGGGCCCCGACGGCTCCCGCCTCGACGGGTTCAGCCCGGACATCGAGCTGTCGTCGGAAGGCGTGGTGCTCACCGAGCGGCGTATCACCGTCTACCTGGGGCTGGTCCGCCCGGCCGGCGGCGACCTGCCCCTGGTGGCCACCGTCTACTCGGCCACCGACGCCCGGTGGAACGGCACCTACCCCTACCGGGCCATCGCCCCCTACGTCGACGCCTTCGCCCCCATGGTGTACTGGGGCTGCGCCGAGGCGGGCCGGGCCGCACTGCAGTCGATCGAACGCCTGGCCACCCTCAAGCCGGTCCACGTCATCGGCCAGGGCTACGACGCCGGGCCCGAGGGCGGCCGGGCCGGCGCTCCCAGCCCCACCGAGACGGTGCGCTTCCTCGACGTGGCCCGCCGCAACGGGGCCATCGGGGCGTCCCTGTGGGTGTGGCAGTCCATCGGCGGGCCGCAGTGGGACGCGCTGTCGACCTTTTCCTGGCCGCTCCAACCGACAAGGAGATAGATCAGGTGTCCGACAACCCGGTGAACCTGTCCTCGGGCCTGCCCGAGACCGCCCTCGACCCCGAGCCGGCCGAGGCCCGCGAGGCCCTGGCCGCCGCCCTGGCCGCCCCCGAGGAGGTGCGGCGGGACGCGGTGGCCGCCGTCGCCGCCCGCTGGCCCCGCTACCTCGACGCCTGGGCCCGCCTGGGCGCCCTGGTCGAGGCCGACGCGGCATCGTCCGGCTCCGCCTCGGACCGGGCGGCGGCCTACGCCTGCTACCGGGTGGGCTACCACCGGGGCCTCGACCAGCTGCGCCAGGCCGGCTGGCGGGGCCAGGGCTACGTCCGGTGGCGCCACGCCCCCAACCGGGGCTTCCTGCGCGCTCTGGCCGGTCTGGGCCGGGTGGCAGGGGCCATCGGCGAGGACGACGAGCACCGCCGCTGCCTCACGTTCATCGCCCAGCTCGACCCTCAGTGGGACGGCACCGACGCCTGAGCCGACCGAGCCGAGCGAGCCGGAGGAGGCCCCGGTCACCGGCGGTGGGGTAGGGGCCCCCGCCGCCACCGGTGGGCGTGGTCCGCAGGACCCGCGTGCCCGCCGGGAAGACACCGCGCAGCGGGTGGTCGTGAGCGGCCGGGTGCAGGGGGTGTTCTTCCGGGACGCCTGCGCCCGCCGGGCCCGGGCCGAGGGCGTGGCCGGATGGATCCGCAACCGCCCCGACGGCCGGGTGGAGGCCTGGTTCGAGGGCGACCCGCAGGCTGTGGAAAACCTGGTGACATGGTGTCGAGAGGGCTCGGCCCAGGCCCGGGTGGAGGCGGCGGAGGTCTCTGTGGTCAGTCCAGCGGGGCTGGAGGACTTTCGCATACAGTGACGCCCTCCAGGACGACGCAAGGGGGCAACGTGCGTGTAAGGAAGCTGGTTCTCGGCGGTTTGATCGTGGCCATGCTGCTGGGCCTGGTGGCCTGTGGCGACGGCGACGACGACGACAACGTGCTGGGCGGGGCCGAGACCGCCGACCTGGTGGTGAACGACGAGCACCCGTTCTACGAGCCCACCAGTCTGGAGCTCCCCCTGAACCGGCAGGTCACCTTCACCGTGTTCAACCAGGGCGACGACGTGCACAACATCACCATCCCCGGCTTCTCCATCGACCAGGACGTGGCGCCCAACAGCAGCGTCGAGATCACGATCCCGGCCACCGCCGAGGCGCCGCGCGACGGCTTTTACACCGTCTACTGCAAGTACCACCAGAGCGAAGGAGAGGCGCTCCGCCTCAACGTTTCGCGCTAGAACAGCGGCGGTGGACACCGCCGCCATCGCTCCCTCCCACGACCGCACCCCGGTCCTGACCGTCGGCACCGTCGTGTGGCTGGCCTCGGAGCTCATGTTCTTCAGCGGGCTGTTCGCCGCCTACTTCACCCTGCGGGCCACGGCCCGGGGCGACTGGCCGCCGGCCGACGTCCACCTCGAGGTGGTCACCAGCGGCCTGTTCACCCTGGGCCTGGTGCTCTCCAGCGGCACCATGCAGCTGGCGGTGCGGGGCCTCGCCGCCGGCCGGCGAGCGGCGTTCCGGGGCTGGCTGGTGGTGACGCTGGTCCTGGCCGCCGCCTTCATCGGCAACCAGGTGCACGAGTGGTCGAGCCTGGAGTTCTCCGTCTCGTCCCACGCCTTCGGCTCGGCGTTCTACGTCATGACCGGCTTCCACGGCATGCACGTGATCGGCGGGATGCTGGCCATGGTCCTGCTCCTGGGCCGGGCCGGCAACCGCCGGTTCGGGCCGGACGACGTGCCGGCGGTGGAGGTCGTCAGCTACTACTGGCACTTCGTCGACGTGGTGTGGATCGGCATGTGGACGACACTGTTCCTGCTCGGGTGAGGGCCCGTGTCGCCGTCGTCGTCGGGCTGGTTGCCGGCTCGCTGGCCGTGGGCTTCGTCACCGCCGGGACGCCGGCCGCCCCCGCCCAGGCCCGCCAGCCGGCCGGCGCCGGCGCGCCCAACCCGGCCGAGGTGGAGGCCGGTCGCCAGCTGTACCTGATCGCCTGCACCACCTGCCACGGGACCGAGGGGGAGGGGGTCGAGGACCGCGGCCCGTCCCTGATCGGCGTGGGGGCGGCGTCGGCCGACTTCTACCTGAGCACCGGCCGCATGCCCCTCGACCGCCCGAGGGGCCAGGCCGAGCGCAAGCGGGTGGCCTACAACGACGTGCAGATCCGCCAGCTGGTGGCCTTCGTCGCCTCCCTCGGGCCCGGACCGGCCATCCCCCGGGTCGACCCCGAGCACGGCGACCTGGCCGAGGGCAACCGCCTCTACGCCAACAACTGCGCCCCCTGCCACAGCTCGGCCGGGGCGGGCGGGGCCCTGGGCCACGCCGTCTACGCCCCGCCCCTCGACCGGGCCACCCCGGTGCAGGTGGCCGAGGCCGTCCGCATCGGCCCGGGGGCCATGCCCGTCTTCGGCCCCGACGCCCTCGACGACGAGCAGCTGGCCTCGGTCGTCCGCTACGTGCAGTACCTGCGCCGTCCCGAGGACCGGGGCGGCCTGGGCCTGGGCCACCTGGGCCCCATCCCCGAGGGCTTCGTCGCCTGGGTGTTCGGCCTGGGGACCATGCTGGTGGCCGTGCGCTGGATAGGGACCAAGGATTGATGGCCGACCTTCGTCGGACCGAGGATTGATGGCCGACCGGCACAACGCGATGGGCGAGCGCCGCATCGCCCTCCTGCTCGTCGCCAGCACCCTGGCCGCCCTGGGCCTGGCCGCGGTGTACGTGGCCGGCGGCCAGCCCCAGGCGGAGGGGGCCTTGCTCGGCGTGGCCCTCGGAGGCATCGGGGTGGCCCTGATCCTGTGGGCCCGGGGGCTGTCCACCGAGGGGGCGGTGTTCGCCGACCGGGGGACCCTGGGCGGAGAGGGGGAGGACAAGGAGGAGGTGGAGGAGCGGGTCGAGGAGGTGGTGACCGAGTCCAGCCGGCGGTCGGTGCTGAAGCTGTTCTGGGCCGCCGGGGGAGCCCTGGCCCTGGCCGCGGTGTTCCCCATCCGCTCCCTCGGACCGGCGCCCGGCCGGGCCCTGGTCACCACCGCCTGGCGCCCGGGATCCCGCATGGTCGACACCGAGGGCCGGCCGGTGCGGGTCGACACCCTCTCGGTGGGCGGCACCCTGACCGCCTTCCCCGAGGGGGCGGAGCACGCCGGCGACTCGTCGGTGGTCGTGGTCCGGGTGGAGGAGGGCGCCATCCGCCCCCGCGCCGGGCGGGAGGGCTGGACGCCGCAGGGCTACGTTGCCTACTCCAAGATCTGCCCCCACGTGGGGTGCCCGGTGGGCCTGTACCAGGCTGACACCCACGAGCTGCTGTGCCCCTGCCACCAGTCGACCTTCGACGTGCTCGACGGGGCCCGCCCCAGCTTCGGCCCCGCCACCCGCTCCCTGCCCCAGCTGCCCCTGGCTGTCGACCGGGAGGGCTTCCTCATCGCCCAGGCCGACTTCGACGAGCCCGTCGGCCCCGGCTTCTGGAACCGGGCGTAAGTGCTGAGCCGCCGGGTGTTCCGCTGGATCGACGAGCGGCTGGGGACCTCGCACTTCACCCGCACCGCCCTGAACAAGGTCTTCCCCGACCACTGGTCGTTCATGGTGGGCGAGATCGCCATGTACTGCTTCGTGATCCTCGTGGTCACCGGGGTGTACCTGACCTTCTTCTTCGTGCCCGCCGCCGACGAGGTGGTCTACGAGGGGACGTACCAGGCCCTCCAGGGCACCCGCATGTCGGCCGCCTACGCCTCGTCGCTCGACATCAGCTTCGAGAACCGGGCCGGCCTGGTCATGCGCCAGATGCACCACTGGGCCGCCCTCATCTTCCTGGCCGCCCTGGTCGTGCACCTGTGCCGGGTCTTCTTCACCGGCGCCTTCCGCCGCCCCCGGGAGGTCAACTGGATCGTGGGGGTCACCCTGCTGGTCCTGTCCATCATGAACGGCTTCTTCGGCTACTCGCTGCTCGACGACCTCCTGTCAGGCACCGGCGTGCGGGTGGGCTACTCGATCGCCCTGTCCGTCCCGATCGCGGGGGAGTGGCTGGCCTTCCTGTTCTTCGGGGGCGAGTTCCCCAACACCGAGTTCATCACCCGGTTCTACGTCCTCCACGTGCTGCTCGTGCCGGCGGTGATCGCCGGCCTGCTCGGCGCCCACCTGGCCATCCTGTGGCGCCAGAAGCACACCCAGTTCAGGGGGCCGGGGCGCACCGAGGACAACATCGAGGGGTCGAAGCTGTGGCCCTCCTACGCGGCCAAGTCGGTCGGCCTCTTCTTCATCGTCACCGC
>JBOGIE010000194.1:0-5932 GCA_050742435.1 Acidimicrobiales bacterium
CCGTCGGGCACGCGGCCGACGATACCTCCGCCGCTTCGCCGGTCAATCCATGGCGTCGAGCAGCCGGGCCTCGTAGCCGTCGGCCAGGGCGACCAGCGCCTCCTGGCAGTCCCCGCCGAACGACGAGCCGTGCATGAGGGCCAGCGTGGTCGGGGCCAGGGCGGCCAGCTTGCGGATGGTGGGGGCGGTGCTCGGGGTCAGGGCGGTGGACTTGAACAGGTCCTCGGCCGCGAACGCCCGCTCGACCACGTCGTCGTCGCGCATGGGCGGCCCACTCCCCGTGTGGGTGAACAGGTCGCCGGCCAGGAGCGTCCCGGTGACCTCCTCGTACAGCAGCCCGGCGTCCCAGCCGTGCAGCACGTGCGGGGTCTCGATGCGCCGGACCCGCTTGCCTCCCAGGTCGATGACCTCGCCGTCCGCCCACTCCTGGGGCAAGCGGTTGGCCAGGTCGGCCACGGAGACGCCGACGGCCACGCTGCCCACCGCGATCACCGCGTCGGGGGCGGCCCGCAGCCACTGGTTCATCGACCCGCATTCGTCCGACTCCACGTGGCCGAAGGAGATCCACCGCAGGCGCTCCACCGACATGACCCGCTCGGCCGCCTCGTAGATCTCCGGGAACATCTTGCGGGGGCCGCAGTGGAACAGCAGCGGGTCCTCGCCGTCGAGGAGGAACTGGTTGAAGGTGAACCCGTCGGGGGCGGCGTCGGGCACGTAGGTGCAGATGCGGTAGATCCCCTCGGCGATCTCGTCGACAGCGGTCTTCATGCCCTCAGGGTACGGGTCGACGCCGCGGCCCGGCGCTAGGTTCGAAGGCCATGGCCGACGAGGGCGTGCTGCTGGAGGCGGCGGGCCACGAGATCCTGCTCACCCACCCGGACAAGGTCTTCTTCCCCGAGCGGGGCGAGACCAAGCTGGACCTGGCCCGCTACTACGAGGCGGTGGCCGGACCGTTGCTGTCGGCGATCGGCGGGCGCCCCGTCCTCCTCCAGCGGTTCCCCAACGGGGCGGGCAAGCAGTCCTTCTTCCAGAAGCGGGTGCCCGAGTCGCGCCCCGAGTGGCTCCAGACCGCGGTGGTCAGCACGCCGAACGGGACGACGTCGGACGCCCTGGTCGTGGCCGACCTGGCTCACGTGTGGTGGGCGGTGAACCTGGCGTGCCTGGGGTTCCACGTCTGGCCCACCCGGGCGTCGGACCTCGAGCACGCCGACGAGCTGCGAATCGACCTCGACCCCACCCCGGGCGTGACCTTCCCCATGGTGCAGGAGGCGGCCGTCGAGGTCCGGACGCTGCTCGAGGAGATCGGCGTGCTGGGCATGCCCAAGACCACCGGCAACCGGGGCATCCACGTCTACGTGCGGCTGCAGCCCCGCTGGACGTCGTACGAGGTCCGGGCCGCGGCCGTCGCCGTCGCCCGGGAGCTCGAGCGCCGCCGCCCCGACCTCGTCACCGCGGCGTGGTGGAAGGAGGAGCGGGGGACCAGGGTGTTCGTCGACTTCAACCAGAACGCTCCCCACAAGACGATCTTCGGGGCGTGGTGCGTGCGGGCCCGGCCCGGCGCCCAGGTGTCCACTCCGTTCGGGTGGGAGGAACTCCATACCATCGCCCCGGACGAGCTGACCATGGCCACCGTCCCCGACCGGGTCCGGGCCTCGGGCGATCCCTGGTCGCCCATGGACGCCGAGCCGCAGTCCCTCGAGCCGGTCCTCGACCTGCACCGCCGTGACCACGCGTCCGGGCTGCTGGACGCCCCCTGGCCGCCCGTCTACCCCAAGATGCCGGGCGAACCGCCGCGGGTGGCGCCCAGCCGGGCCCGCAAGACGTGACCCCTGCCAACTGGTGACGGTCAGCCGCGCCCACCGCCGTCCAGCGTCACCAGTTCGGCTGTTTGACGCCCGCCAGATCTGCGTCGAGCCGTCGGCCATGGCCGCGGGCGGCGCCGCCTTGGCCCGGGACGAGGGCGGGCGGGTGGTGTTCGTGGAGGGCGCCCTGCCCGGCGAGCGGGTGATGGCCCGGGTCACCGAAGAGCGGAAGGACTTCGCCCGGGCGGTGGCCGTCGAGGTCCTCGACCCGTCGCCCGACCGGGTGGCCCCGCCGTGCGTCGCCCTGGCCGCGGGATGCGGCGGGTGCACGTGGCAGCACGTGGGCGCCGAGGCCCAGGCCCGGCTGAAGGCCGGCATCGTCGCCGACGCCCTGCGCCGCATCGCCAAGCTGGCCGAGCCACCCCCGGTGGAGCTGGCGACCATGAGCGGCCGGGCCCTGCGGACCACCGCCCGTCTGGCCGTGTCGCCCGAGGGCCGAGCCGGTCACCGGGCCGTCCGGGGCCGGGCCGCCGTCCCGGCCGACGCCTGCCTGGCCGCCCACCCGTTGCTGGAGGAGTTGATCGTCCACGGCCGGTACCCGGGCGCCCGCGAGGTGCTGCTGCGGGTCGGGGCGGCGTCGGGCGAGCGGCTGGTCAGGGTGGACCGAGGGCGGCCGCGGGTGCCGGCGGACGTGCAGGTGGTGGTCCGGGGAGGTGGCCGGCCGGGCTCGGTCCACGAGGTGGTGGGCGGGCGCCGGTTCCGCATCTCCGCCGACTCGTTCTTCCAGTCCGGGCCGGTGGCGGCCGAGGCCCTGGCGGCAGGGGTGTCGGCGGCGGCCGGCGACGCCCTGCCCGACGGCGGGGTCCTGGTCGACGCCTACGCCGGCGTGGGCCTGTTCGCCTCGGTCCTCGCCGCCGGCCGGCCGCTCAGGGTCATCGCCCTGGAAAGCGAACCGGCCGCGGTGGCCGATGCCCGGGCCAACCTGGCCGACCTCGACGCCAAAGTGGTGGCGACGGAGGTGGCCCGGTGGCGACCCCGCCCGGCCGACGTGGTGGTGGCCGACCCGTCACGCTCCGGCCTGGGTCGTCCGGGCGCGGCTGCCCTCGTCGCCACGGGAGCCCCCCGGCTGGTGCTGGTCAGCTGCGACCCCGCCTCCATGGCCCGTGACGCCGCCCTGCTGGGGGAGCAGGGGTACCGGCTGGCCTGGGTGGCCCTGGTCGACGCCTTCCCCGACACCTTCCACGTGGAGACCGTGAGCCGGTTCGACCGGCTGGGCTGAACGGTCGCAGAGGGTCGTGGCGCAACGGACCGGAGCGTGGCAGAGTGCGGGCCGGGATCGGAGCAAGGGGGTTGGGATGCCTGGATCGGCGACGCGTCGCTGGCGAGGGTTGGCCGTCGCACTCCTGCCGCTGCTGCTGGCCATGGCCTGCGGTGGCGGTGACGAGGAGGAGAGTGGAGGAGCGGGCGGGGGTCAGGCCTCCAAGGTGGTCAAGATCGGCGTGATCGCCCCGTTGTCGGGTGACCTCACCGCCACCGGCACCGGCATCCGCAACTCGGTGGAGCTGGCCATCCGCCAGGCCAACGAGCAGAACAAGGTGCCGGGCTGGCGCATCGAGCTGGCGGCCGAGGACGACGCGGCCAAGCCCGACGTCGGCGCCCAGGCCGCGGCCAAGCTGGCCTCGGACTCGGCGGTGGTGGGCGTGATCGGCACGTACAACTCCAGCGTGGCCCTGCAGGTGGCGCCGGTCCTCGACCGGGCGAACGTGGTCCAGGTCTCACCTGGCAACACCAACGACACCCTGACCCGCGGCGAGAACTTCCGGACCAACCCGACCCGGCCGTACAAGAACTACTTCCGGACGGCCACGCTCGACTCCCTGCAGGGCGGCTTCGCCGCCGACTACGCGGCCAAGGACCTGGGCTTCCGGACCGTGGCCATCATCCACGACAAGAAGGCCTACGGCCAGGGCATCGCCGACTCGTTCCGCGGCCAGTTCGAGCGCAACGGGGGCCGGATCGTGGCCACCGAGACGATCAACCCCGGCGACAAGGACTTCTCGGCGGTCCTGACCAAGATAAAGCCCCTCAACCCCGACCTCATCTTCTACGGCGGCGAGTACCCCGAGGCGTCGCTGATCTCGAACCAGGCCAAGGGCGCCCAGGGGATGCGGGCGCCCCTCATGGGCGGCGACGGCATCGTCGACCCGACCTACACGCAGACGGCCGGCAACGCGGCCAACGGGGACTTCGGCACGTCGGTCGGCGCGCCGCCCGAGCAGCTTCCGTCGGCCCGGCAGTTCATCGCCGACTACCAGCGGGCCGGCTTCCGCGACTCCTACTCGCCCTACGGGGCCCTGGCCTACGACGCGGCCAACGCCATCATCTCCACCCTTCCCGCCGCCCTGGGCTCGGCCGACGCGGTCAACGACGAGATCCGGCGCAGGGTCATCGACGCGGTGGGCAAGGTGAGCTTCGCCGGAGCCAGCGGGCAGGTGGCGTTCGACGCCTTCGGCGACACCGTCACCAAGACGCTGACCATGTACAAGGTGGAGGGCGCCCAGTTCCGGCCGGTCAAGACCGGGGAGTTCGCGGCCTGACCCCTCGCCCGTGAGGCCATGAGACAGTTCGTCCAGCAGCTGGTCAACGGGACGGTGCTGGGCGCCACCTACGGCCTCATCGCCCTCGGCTACACGATGGTCTACGGGATCATCCAGCTCATCAACTTCGCCCACGGCGAGATCTTCATGATCGGGGCGTTCGGCGGGCTGACCGTCTACCGCTACTGGCTCCCGGAGTCGCTCACCGCCAACGCGTGGGTGGCGCTGCCCGTCGTGCTCCTCGTCGCCATCGCCGCCGCCGTGGCCGTGGCCGTCGTCATGGAGCGGCTGGCGTACCGGCCGCTGCGCAACGCCCCCCGCCTGGCCCCGCTGATCACGGCCATCGGCGTGTCGATCTTCCTGCAGGAGGCGGTGCGGCTGTTCTACCCGGGCGGCCGTCGCCAGCAGCCGTTCCCGCAGCTCATCTCCAGCGGGACGTTCCAGGTCGGCGGGATCACGGTGGCCTGGGTGTCGGTGTTCGTGGTGGCGGTGGCCGTGGGGCTCATGATCGCCCTGCAGGTCTATGTGAAGACGACGAAGACCGGCAAGGCCATGCGGGCCACGTCGCAGGACCCCGAGAGCGCCCGGCTCATGGGCATCGACATCGACCGGGTGATCGTGGTCACGTTCGTCATCGGGGCCGCCCTGGCCGCGGTGGCCGGGGTCATGCAGGGGATGCGCTTCGCCCAGATCGACTTCCGCATCGGCTTCCTGGCCGGGCTCAAGGCGTTCACCGCCGCCGTGCTGGGCGGCATCGGCAACATCACCGGCGCGGTCCTGGGCGGCTTCCTGCTTGGGATCGTGGAGGCCATGGCGACGCAGTACGTCCCCCATGGGTCGTCGTGGAAGGACGTGTGGGCGTTCGTCGTCCTCATCGCCGTGCTGGTCGTGCGTCCCGGTGGCCTGCTGGGCGAGCGGGTCGCGACCCGGGCGTGAGGATCTCCCGGCCGCCCGCCCTGGGCGTGGGGGCGGCCACCGCCCTGGTCCTCGGCAGCCTGTCGCCGTGGGCGACGTTCCCCGGCTTCCCGGGGAAGATGTCGCTCGGCGGGTTCGCCGGTGGGGCGCGGCTGTTCTCCCTCCTGCTGGCGGCGGGGGCCGTGCTGTTCCTCGTCGACCTGCCGGGGCGGCGACGGGCGGTGCTGGCCGCCGGCATGGGCGCGGTCGGGGTGGTGGGCGTGAACGTCGTGGCCCTGGTCGACCAGGGGGGCGGGCTGGGTTCGGTGGCTTGGGGCGCGTGGCTGAGCCTGGCCGGCGCCGCGCTGCTCGTCCTCGCCGCCTTCCGGCTGCCGGCGGGGCGGGCGGCGGGGGAGGAGTGGGGACGGCTCCCTGCGGTGGTCGAGGTCGGGGCCGTGGGCGCCGGCCTGCTGGCCGTGCTGGGCGCGGTGGTCTGGGGCCTGCGCATCGACGAGTCGAGCCGCTTCGTCTCGTTCCTGGTGTTCCTCAGCTTCACCGCCGGGGCGCTGCACCACCTGGGCGCCTTCTCCTGGCTGAGCACGCTGTACGGCCGGCACCAGCGGGTGGCCGTGTTCCTCG
>JBOGIE010000195.1:0-5904 GCA_050742435.1 Acidimicrobiales bacterium
CCGGTGGAGGCAGGCCGGCGCATCGTCGACGTGGTGGCCGAGCGCTTCGGCTAGGTCACCCCGTGTGCCGTCCCCACCACGGGGCGGCGGATTCCCTATGCTCTCGGCCGGATGCTGCGACGGAACCTCATGCTGCTGGTCGCGGCGCTGGTCGTCCTCACGGGCTGTTCCCGCGCGTCGTCCGACGCCTACACCACCCAGACGCCGGCCACCGAGGTCCCGGCCACGACCGGGCCCACGCTGGCGCCGGACGCCCCCCCGGAACCCATCACCTTCACCGGGTTCGGGTTTCACCTCCACACCGCCGGGCGGGTCGACGAGGCCGAGTTCAAGGCGGCCTGGACCGGCGCCGTCGAGACCCTGAACCGCTACCTGGAGGCCGCGGTGGTCACCCCCCTGCGCACCGGCGGGCCGGCGGGCGACCTCACCCCGCTGTTCACCCCGCCGGCCGTGGAGAAGGCCATGACCGTGGGCCCCGAGCGGGCCGCCCTGATCGACGAGGGGCTGGCGCCGGCCAGCGGCCTCAAGGCGGAGACGGCGCGGGCCGGCCTGAACGGCCTGGCCGGGGCCGACGGCACCATGAGCGTGGTGGTCGCCGGCCTCGACCTCCGCCTGACCGGCTTCGTCGCCGGCGTGCCTCTCACCGTGGTTCGCACGGGGGAGATGACCCTGTTCCCCGAAGGCGACACGTGGCGGATCGACGCCTACGACATCAAGGTGGTCCGCACCATGGGCGGCGACGTCACGACCACGACGGCCCACTCATGAGGCGGGTCGCCCTGGCCGCCGCCATCCTCGTGCTCGGCCTCGGGTGCATCTCCCCGTCCGGGCCCTCGAGGGGCGACGCCGCCATCGAGGTCACCAAGGTCGACGAGGGACGCTTCTTCCCGACCCCGGCGAAGCCGGTGTTCGTCCTCGTCATGGGGAACGACGCCCGGCCCGGCCAGAACCAGTCCCGGGGCGACGCCCTGCACGTCATCGGGATCAACCCCGAGGCCCGGCAGGCCACCATCCTCAACATCCCGCGAGACACCTGGACGAACATCCCCGGGCGGGGTGTCGACAAGATCAACGCCGGCAACTACTACGGCGGCCCCACGCTCCAGGCCCGCGCCGTCTCCGCCCTGGTCGGCGTCGACATCCCCATCGTCATCAGCACCGGCTTCCAGGGGCTGGCCGACATGGTCGACGAGCTGGGCGGCATCAACGTGGACGTGCCCTTCGCCATGAACGACCGGGCGTCGGGGGCCATCTTCCCCGCCGGCACCGTGCGGATGGACGGGGGGGCGGCGCTGGCCTTCGCCCGCAACCGCAACGTGTCCGGTGGCGACTTCACCCGCTCCCACGACCAGGGCATCCTCATGCTGGCCGGCCTCTCCAAACTGCGGGACTCCGCTCCCACCCCGGCCAACACTCTCAAGTGGATGGCCGTCCTCGCCCGCCACGCCCGCTTCAACGGGATCGGCCTGGGTGACCTCTACCGGCTGGGCCGCCTGGCCCTTTCCATCGACCCGGCCAACGTCCGCAACATCACCATGCCGGGCTCCACCGGCTCGGCCGCCAACCAGTCGGTGGTCTTCGTGGGCGGTTCCGCCCCCGCCCTCTTCGCCGACTTCGCCGATGATGCGATCATCCAGAACTTCTAGCGGTCAGCGGGACTGGACCGCCCCCGCCGGTTGGCGGGCGGCGGCCGGGCCGCCGGTGCGCAGGGCCAGGGCGACGAGGAGCATGGCCACCCCCATGCCCAGGGCGATGCCGGCCCCGGTGAGCACCAGGGCGGGCACGTCCGAGCGGCCCTGGACGAGGGCGACGTCGGGGTCGAGCAGGAGCGAGGCGAAGTACACGTCCTCGGCGTTCGTCTCCTCGTTTCCGTTGCGGGTGTCCTGCCAGGCGAAGTACACGGCGTCGTCGGCCGAGGCGATGCCGACGTTGTGGTGGCTGTGGACGTTGTTCGACCACACGCCGATGCTGCGGTCGGCCATGCGGTCGCTGATGCGGACGTTCGGGCCGAACGTGCGGCCCTCGTCGGAGGACGACGCGTAGTAGACGTCGGTCATGCCGCCCTGGTTGAAGGGGGCGGCGGGCAGGTCCACCTCGGGCGAGGGGCTGTTGCGGAAGTCGTACCAGGCGACGTCGACCCGGCCGTTGGGGGCGATGGAGATGCCCGGGTCGTAGTGGTGGAGCCGCTGTCGGGTCGCGTCGTCGTTGACCGTGACCCGCCCGCCCCAGGTCCGGCCGCCGTCGCGGGACGACCGGACGTAGATGTCGTTGTCGTCCTCCGGGGTGCGCCGGGCCTTGGCGCTGCCGTACCAGGCCAGGTAGAGGTCGCCCGACACCGGGTCGGCGACCAGCACGTGCTTGCTGTTGTGGGCGAAGCCGGCGCTGCCCTCGTCGATGACCACCGGGGGCGACCACGTCACCCCGAGATCGCGGGAGTGGCGGTAGAAGACGGGCCGGACGACGGGTTCGGTATCGGGCGTGGCCGCGAACCCGGCGCCCGGGTAGACGGCGTGCACCACCCCGTCGATCCCGACCGCCACCCGCGGTTCGTAGCCGCCCTGGAGCTCGTCCGCGGCCAGGTCCACGGGCGGCCCGAAGGTGCGGCCGCTGTCGGTGGAGGCGGCCACCAAGGCCCGGGCCTTGCCCCCGGGCGCCCGCTGGACCCATGACACGTAGACGATCTCGGGGTTCTGGGAGTCGACGGCGATCCGCGCCCGCCGGTTGTCCACCGTGCCGGGGTCGGTGGCGTCGGCCGGGTAGGCCACCGTGGTGGCGAACGTCCGGCCGCTGTCCTCCGAGCGGGCCACGAACAGGGGCCGTGGGCGCTCGGCCGGATGGACGCCGGCCTTGTCGGGGTCGGCGGCGGTGAAGGCCACGTACAGCACCCCCTGGTAGTCGAAGGCGACCGAGGCGTACGGGCCGTTCACCGCGTAGTCGGACGCCCACGTGTGGGGCTCGGTCATCGGGTCGCCGCCCGGTGCCCAGGTACGGCCACCGTCGGACGACACGTGGACGTCGATCCCGAAGTCCCCGTACAGGTCGGTCTCGACGACCACCAGCTCGCCGGTGCCCGGGTTGCGGGCGATCTGGGGCGACGAGTGGGCCCGGGTGGGGTCGGGGTTGGTGGTGACCTGGACGGCCGCGGTGACGACCGGCGGCCGGGGTCCTGGCCCCTCGTCGTCCTCGGCCCCCGCCGCGGTCGCCACGGCCACGACGACCGCGGCCAGGGCGGCCAGGACGATTCGGATCCGCGACCCACCGGCCATCGGCGTGCCCCCCCAGCCGTCTCCCCGTTCGGCCTACTCGGCGTCCTTCTTTTCGGCGTCCCCGTTCTGGCCGTTGCTCTCGGCCTTGCCGTCGCCGTCCGACCCGTCCCCTTTCTCCTCCTCGAACACCCGGCTGGCCAGGATGTCCTCGGCCTCGATGCGCATGAGGTCCTGCCTGCTCAGGTTGTGGCTGTTCGAGGCGACGATGCGGGTGGCCTGGCGGAGGCGGGCCCGCTCGAGGGCGTTGCGCACGCTGCGGCCGTTGGCGAAGCGGGGCTGCTTCATGCGCCGCGCCAGGTAGTCCCGGAAGGCGGCCTCGGCCTCCTCGGAGAAGGAGTACGCCTGCTCCTCGAGGATGAGGCAGGCGATGCCCATCAACTCGTCGAGGGAGTAGTCGGGGAAGTCGATGTGGTGGGCGATGCGGGAGCCCATGCCGGGGTTGGACGCGAAGAAGGTGTCCATCTTGTCCTTGTAACCGGCGAGGATGACCACCAGGTCGTCGCGGTTGTTCTCCATGATCTGGAGGAGGATCTCGATGGTCTCCTGGCCGTAGTCCCGTTCGTTCTCCTGGCGGTACAGGTAGTACGCCTCGTCGATGAACAGCACGCCGCCCATGGCCCGCTTGAGGACCTCTTTGGTCTTGGGCGCGGTGTGGCCGATGTACTGGCCGACCAGGTCGTCACGGGTGACGTTGACCAGGTGGCCCTTGCCCAGGTAGCCCATCTTGTTGAGAAGCTCGGCCATGCGCCAGGCGACGGTGGTCTTGCCGGTGCCGGGGCTGCCGGTGAAGGACATGTGCAGCGTCGGCCTGGTGGACTCGATCCCGAACTTGTTACGGAGCCGGTCGACGACCAGCAGGTCGGCGATCTCCCGTATGCGCTGCTTGACCGGCTTGAGGCCGACCAGCTCTTTGTCGACCTTGTCGAGTATCTCGTCGCTGCTGGACTCTTTCTTCTCGGCTTCGACGTCGACGGTGGCATCGTCGGGCAGCCGGTTGCGCTCTTTCTCTTCTCGCTCCTGCTCCTCGCGCTCGCGCTCTTCGCGCTGGCGGAGCTCCTTCTGGGTGGGCTGGGACGAACGGGGATTGCTCATTTGGGGGAATCGTACCCGGCGCGCGCCAAATCCCACCCATCCGATGCTTCCACCCGCTTCTAGGGAGGGCTCAGGAGGCGGCGCAGCGGCTTGCCTCCCCGAGTACGGGGAATGGCGTCGGTCACGACCACCTCTCGGGGCAGCTTGGGCCCGGAGAGACGGTCGGCGGCGAACGACCGCAGCGCGGCCAGCGAAGGAGGGGCGGCCGGGTCGCGGGGGACGACGTGGGCCACCACCCGCTCCCCCCATTCCGGATCCGAGGCGCCGGCCACGCAGACGTCGGCCACCTGCGGGTGGGCGGCGAGGACGGCCTCGACCTCGCTCGGGCTGACGTTGACCCCCCCGGTGATGATGAGGTCCCGGAGACGGTCGACGACCCGCAGGCGGCCCCCGGCGTCGATCGTCCCGGCGTCGCCCGTCCGGAGCCAGTCACCGTCCGTGAACGCCGCCGCGGTCTGCTTCGGGTCGAGGCGGTAGCGGCGCATGACCATGGGGGCGCGCAGGAGGATCTCGTCCCGGTGGCCCAGCCTGAGCTCCACCCCGTCGAGCGGGTGGCCGTCGTGGACCACGCCACCCCAGGTCTCGGTCATCCCGTAGGTGGCGAGGATGTTCGGCCCGGTCTCGTGGACGGGGCCCCCGCCCAGCAGGATGCGCCGGAACCGGCTCAGGTCGACCCCGGCGTCCCGCAGGCGCCGAACCATGGTGGGCACGAGGGAGACGAGCGTGGCGTCGGCCGCGGCCACCGTGGCCACGTCGAAGCGGCCGGCCACGGTGACCGGCGTGCCGGTGGCCCACGCCCGACCGAGGACGGCGAGGCCGGCCACGTGGTGCAGGGGGAGGCAGGCCAGCCAGCGGTCGCCGGGACCGGCTTCGAGGGCCCGGTGGACGGCCCGGGCCGACGCCTCCAGCCCGTCCCAGGTCAGCTCCACCCCCTTCGGCGCGCCCGCCGTTCCCGAAGTGACCACGACCGCCGCCACGTCGGCGGCCACTCCGGCGTCCGGCCGCATCCGGTCGACGATGCCGTCGACCTCGGCTTCGGGGGCGCGGGGGTCCAGCACGAGCACGGCGTCGCCCCGCTCCCACGCGGCGCGCACTGCCGCCGCGGCGTCGGTCGGAGGCAGGCGCACGGTCACCAGGCGCCCCGTTCCCCGTCCCGGCATGGCCGTCATCGTAGGGACGCCCGTTGTCAGGCCACACGCCCGTCGGTATCCTCCGGGCGGTCGCCGTCCTCGGCACGCGCCGGTGGGCGAGAAGGGACCACCGCTCACTTCGGGGGGACCGACGTGTTCCTGCCGTCCAGCGGGGCCGTCCCCGTCCGCCCGTGGCTGTAACGCCGGGTCGGCCGGCCCGGACTGTGGGACGTCGATCGACGGGGGGACACCAATGGCGACACAAGCAGAGATCCGCAAGCTGCCCGAGCCCTCGCTGGACGCTCCCGACCTGCCGGTCGACGGGTTCACCTGGCACAAGGCCCTCGATCCCGACGAGCTGCCCGAAGGGCGGGTCAAGACGGTGACGATCGGCCGGCGGTCGCTGGCCATGACCC
>JBOGIE010000196.1:0-5901 GCA_050742435.1 Acidimicrobiales bacterium
CTGGTGGCGGCCGGGCCCATGCTGCTGCAGCAGTGGCACTACCTCACGCCCGACGCGGCCAACGTGCTGGTCGGGTCGCTGGTGATGCTGGCCGTGGTGCGGTGGGAACGGTCGACCGGGAGCGGCGCCGCCCTGGTCGCCCTGGCCGCGGCGGGCGTGCTGGCCATGGCGGTCAAAGGGCCCAACGTCGTGGTCGTGGTCGCCGGCGCCCTGTACCTGCTCATCCGGTTCGTGCTCAGCCGGCGGGGCGAGGCGGCCCGGTCGCCCCGGCAGTACCTGATGGCGGCGGCCGCCCTGAGCGGCGGTGCGGCGGTCGCCTCCCTCACCTGGCTGGTGGTGCGGGCCGCGCTGGCCCGGGACGTGACCACGCCCATGGAGGAGGCCGAGCGGGTCAGCGGGCTGCTGCGCCCGGCCCAGGTGCTCGAGAACGTGGCCCGGTTCGTCACCGTGTGGGACCGCGAGCCCTCGTCGGTGTACCCACTGGCCGTGATCACCTCGTACCTGTTCGTCGGCTCGCTGCTGGTCGCCCTGGCCGTGCTGGCCCGGCGCGACCCTCGCCGGGCCCTGGCCATGGCCACGGTGATCGTCCTGCTCGCCGGCCCCCTGCTCCTCGTCGCCCTGAACTTCCTCGTGCGGGACAGCTACGCCATCGTCGAACCGCGCTACGGGACCACCCTGGTGCCCGTCCAGGCCGCCATCGCCGCCTCCCTGTGGTCGGGGCGGGTGCTGCCCGCCGTGGGGGGCCTGGCCGCGGCCGCGACCGGCGCCGTTCTCCTGCGGCTGCTGTCCGGGTGACTATCCTCGCTTGGGTTCGAGGGCGACTCTTCTCAGGGGGCCGGGCGCTGTTTCGGAAGGTTCCGGTCGACGGTTCCCCGGCTCCATCCGACGCCGTGCCGGCCGACCTGGCCGCGCTGGCCGCCCGTGTCGACGAGGCCGACCGGAACTTCGTCAATCTGGCCGTGCACAGCACCGAGCGGACCAACGAGCTGGTGGCGCGGGTGGCGGACGCCGAGGACCGCCTGGCCGCCCTGGAGGTCGAGCGGGCCTGGCTGCGCGAGGCCCTGCGCCACGGTCCCGGTCCCGAGACGGGCGGCGAGCTGGAGTACTGGCGACGGCGGCTCAGCCAGCCGGGCGACCCCGTGCCGGCACCGGCCGGGCCGCCCGCGGCCGTGGCCCGCGTGGCCACCGATGTCGGCGCCCTGCTCCTGCCCGCCCACGACGAGGTGATGCTCACCCACCTCCGCCAGCACGGGGAGTGGGAGCGGGAGGAGTCCGACCATCTGCGCGCCCTGCTGCGCCCGGGGATGACCTTCCTCGACGTCGGCGCCCACGTGGGGTACATGAGCCTGCTGGCCGCCCGGGCGGTCGGCCCGGCCGGCCGCGGCTTCGCCTTCGAGCCGGAACCGGGCAACTTCGCCCTGCTCATGGCCAACCTCGCGGTCCACGGCGTGGAGAACGTGGAGGCCGTCCCGGCCGCGGCATGGAGCGAGACCGGGCGGTTGTCGCTGAGCCTGTGCACCGACAACACCGGCGACCACCGGGCCTACGCCCTGCCCGGGCGGGAGTCGGTGGACGTCCCAGCGTTCGCCCTCGACGACGTCCTGCCCGGCGACGTCACGATCGACGTGGTCAAGGTCGACGCCCAGGCCACCGACGACATCGCCATCCGGGGCATGGAGCGCACGCTGGCCCGCTGCCGGCCGGCGCTGGTGGTGGAGTTCTGGCCCCAGGGGATCCGCGAGCGGGGCGCGGACCCGGCCGACGTGCTCGGGTACTACCGCAGCCTGGGCTACGACCTAGGCGTGCTCGGCGGTGAGCACGGGGCCTCGCCGGAGACCGTCCTCGAGGCGGCGGAGTCCAGCCCGACGGCGTTCTGCACGCTCGTGCTCACGCCGTGCGCGTAGGCATCGACTACCGCATCCTCACGGTGGGACCGTCGGCGGCCACACGCGGCATGCCCCGCTACACCCAGCAGCAGCTGCGGGAGGTGCTGGCCCGAGGTGGCGACGACGAGTACGTCCTGCTGTGCGACCCGCGGACCGACCGGTCGCTGATCCTCCCGGAGACACGAAACGCGCCCAACGTCCGCATCCGGCTGGTCCCCGAAGAGGCCACGGTCGACGTCCACCACGACCCGACCATGCTGGCCAAGGCCGAGGTGTTCGAGTCCTGGCTGGCCTCGCTCGACCTCGACGTCTACCACGCCACCACGCCGTTCTACCTGGACCAGCTGCTGGTCGCGCAGCACGACGCCTGCCCCTACGTGGCGACCGTCTACGACCTCATCCCGCTCATCTATCCCTCGCAGTACCTGGCGACTCCGAAGCTGCGCCAGCTGTACACCCTGGCCGCCACCATGGTCAGCCGGGCCGACCGGATCCTGGCCATCTCCCAGGCGGCCCGCAGCGATGCCAGCCGGTACCTCGGTGTGCCCATGGACCGCATCGACGTGGCCGCGCCCATCGCCGAACCCTTCTTCCGCCCCCTGCCCGAGGCCCGGGTGGAGGCGGACCTGGCCGCGCTCCGGGCCCGGCTCGGGATCCACGGATCGTTCGTCCTCTCCGTCTCCGACCTGCACTTCACCAAGAACCTGGAGACGCTGCTGCGGGGGTACGCCCTGCTGCCGGCCGGGGTGCGGGACCGCCTGCCCCTGGTGGTCGCCTGCCACCTGAGCAAGGAGCACGCTGCCTACCTGAGCGCCCTGGCCGAACGGCTGGGGGTGGCCGGCCGGGTATTCACCACCGGCCTGGTCTCCGACGCCGAGCTGGCCGCCCTCTACAACGGCGCCGAGTTCGTCGTCCACCCGTCGCGCTTCGAGGGCTTCGGGCTGCCGGTGCTGGAGGCCATGCAGTGCGGCACGCCGGTGATCGCCACCACCTCGGCGGCCGTCCCCGAGGTGGCCGGCGACGCCGCCGTCCTCGTCGACCCGGACGACGCCCCTGCCTTCGCCCAGGCCATGGAGGCGCTGGCGGAGGACCCAGCCCGTCGCCAGGAGATGCGCGAGCTCGGCCTGGCCCGGGCCGCGACGTTCAGCGGTCCGGCCCTGGCCTCGGCAACCGTGGCCGGCTACGAGGCCACCGCCAGAGGGCCGGCCGGGCGAGCGCGGCCACGGCTCGCGGTGTGGAGCCCGCTATCCCCGCTGCAGAGCGGGATCGCCGACTACACCGGGCAGCTGGTCGGCCCGCTCAACGCCGTGTGCGACGTCGAGCTGTTCGTGGACGACGGGTACCTGCCGGAGCTGGACCTGCTCGTGACCCATCCCGTCCGCAACTTCCGCGCCTTCGACCGTCTGTCGGCGGGCTACGACGCGGTCGTCTTCCAGCTGGGTGCGTCGGTGTTCCACCTCTACATGGAGGCCGCGGCGCGGCGGTTCGGGGGGATCGTGGTGCTCCACGACCTGGTGTGGAGCCACCTCCTGCACCACGCCCGGGCCGAGCGGGGCGACATCGACGGGTTCCGGTCGGAGCTGCTCCGGCTGGAGGGCCCCGAGGCGCTGGCCGAGTACGACGCCCTGGACCGCAGCGATCCCGTGGGCTGGGGAGCCAGGCTGCGGGAGTTCCTCGACCGCCACCTCATGCTGGGCGACGTCGTCTCGTCCAGCCGGGCCCAGATCGTGCACTTCCCGGCGGGCGTGGACGAGCTCGCCCGGCGCTACCCGGACGCCAACCCGGCCTACGTTCCCATGGGCGTGCCCGATCCCGGCCCCGGCCGGCCCGAGGTGCACGCCGCCCGGGCCCGCCGGCGCCTGGGCATCGACCCCTCCCCGTTCGTGGTCGGGGTGTTCGGCGTGGTGGACGAGGTGAAGCGGGTCGAGGTGGCCGTGCAGGCGCTGGTCGGCGTGGTCGCCACCCATCCCGACACCCTGCTACTGGTCGTGGGGCCCGTCCTCGACCCCGCCTACCGCGACCGCGTCCTCGCACTCGCCGAGGAGCTGGGCGTGGACCACCTCGTGCGGCTGACCGGGCACGTCTCCGCCGGCACGTTCGCCGACCACCTGGCGGCCGTCGACGTGGTGGTCAACCTGCGGTGGCCGTCCAAGAAGCAGATGTCGGCCACGGTGCTGCGTGCTGCGGCGGCGGGCAAGCCGGTGGTCCTCAGCGACCTTCCCGAGTGGGGGTTCCTGCCCGACACGTTCTGCCGGCGGGTGCCGGCCGGCGACAGCGCGAATGAGGTCGACGCCCTGGCCGCCCACCTGGTCGAGTTGGCCGGCGACCCCGCCCTGCGGGCCCGGCTTTCGACCGGGGCCCACGAGTACCACCGGGCCGAAGCCACCCCGGCCAGGATGGCTGCCGCCTACCTCGACGTGCTACAGAGGATCCCGGGTCGCCGTCCCGAGGTGCCGCCCCGGACGGTGCGGAGGAGCACGCCCGACGTGAACCTGAACAAGGTGTGCGAGATCGAGGACTTCTCCGATCCCGACCTGGCCGCGGTGCTGCGCGACGTCTTCTCCTACAAGCTGGCCCACGTCGCGCCCGGCTACCCGGTGGGGTCGGAGTACCGCAAGGACTGGGAGATCGCCATGGCCGTCCGGGCCCTGCGCGACGGGGGCGCGCTGCGGCCGGACGCGGTCATCCTGGGCGTGGGCGCGGGCTGCGAGGACACCGCCTTCTACCTGACCCGCCATGTCGCCCGGGTCGTCGCCACCGACCGCTACCTGTCGCCCGAGGAGTGGAGCGAGGTGGCCCCCTCGGCCATGCTCGTCGACCCGGCCAGCCTGGCCCCGTACGACTTCGACCAGAGCCGTCTCGTCGTCCAGCACATGGACGGGCGGCTCCTGCGCTTCGACGACGACACGTTCGACGGGATCTTCTCCTCCGGCTCCATCGAGCACTTCGGTGACCTCGAGGACATCGCCAGCGCCGCCTACGAGATGGGCCGGGTGCTCAAGCCGGGTGGCGTGCTGAGCGTCTCGACCGAGATCCTGCTGAGCGGCCCCCCGGGCGGCAAGGGGATGCCCGGCACCGTGCTGTTCTCGCCCGCAGACCTGCGCCGCTACGTCATCGAGGCCAGCGGGCTGGAACCGGTCGACGACGTGCGGCTGGAGGTGTCGCAGCCCACGCTGACCAGCCAGCGGGACCTGGCCCGGGCCATCCGCGACCGCCGGGCCCGGGTGGGCGGCGACCACGGTGGGGGATCGTGGCCCGGCGACCCCGGCCTGGACCTGCCCCATCTCATTGTCGTCAGCGACGGCTACGTGTTCGGCTCGGTCCACCTGGCCCTGCGCAAGGGCGAGCCCTACCCGGCCACGCCCAACGGATGGGCCCGGCCGTCGGCCGCCGTGCGGCGGGCGGTCGAGGAGGACAACCGCCGGCTGGTGTACGCCAGCCCGCGGCCACCGGCCGTGCCCACGGCCACCAACGGGAACGGGGCACACGCACCGGCCGCGCCCGCCCTGCCCAGCGGCTGGGACGAACTGCAGAACCTGGCCGGCCGCCTGCCCGGCGAGGCCGGATGGCGGCAGCAGCGGCTCACCGACGGGGCGGCCCGCATCGTGGCCGTCCACGGCGAGATCGACGCGTCGGTCGCCCACCTGCGGTACCAGGAGGCGCTGGCCGCGGGGTCGGCGACGGAGCTCGGCAACATCCTCGCCGGCGTGGCCACGCTGCCCGAGCGCCTGGCCGAGCTGGCGTTCGACGCCCCGTCGCCCGGCTCCCGCGCCCCCTCCGGCGCCCACGGCACGGGCTGGCGGTGGTGCCCGGTCATCCTGCCCAACGGGACGGCGTTCGGGGTGATGGTCGATCCGGCCATGGCCGACGGCATCACCGAGGCCCTGGTCGCCGGGGGCGGCGCCATCGACTGGACGACCGTGCTGCTCATGCTCGACATGGTCCGCCCGGGCGACGTCGTGCTCGACCTGGGCGCCTACCTCGGCACGTTCACCCTGGCCGCGGCGGCCGCCGG
>JBOGIE010000197.1:0-5871 GCA_050742435.1 Acidimicrobiales bacterium
GCTGATCGGCGGGCTCGGGGTGGACCCGCTTTCTCGCGATCCGGACGAGGAGCGGGCCTGGAAGGCGGTCACCTCCCACCCCGGCCCCGTGGGTGCCGCCCTGCTCGACCAGTCGGTCATCGCCGGGGTGGGCAACGTGCTACGGGCCGAGAGCCTGTTCCGGTCCGGCCTCCACCCGTCACGCCCGGCGTCCAGCCTCGACCGTGGCGACTTCGACCGGCTGTGGGCGTCGCTCGTCGACCTCATGCACCAGGCCGTCGACGACGGGCGCATTATCAGCGCGCCACTCACCCCTGCCGAGCGGGCGACGGTCCCCGAGGGCGACGGGCGCATGGTCTACAAGCAGTCGCACTGCCGAGCCTGCGGTACCCCGGTCGAGTCGTGGACGCTGGACGGCCGGACCGCCTACGCCTGCCCCAGCTGCCAGCCCCGCTGATGCAGACGTTCCTTCCCTATGCCGACTTTGCCCGGTGCGCGGCCGTCCTCGACCTCCGCCGCCTGGGCAAGCAGCGGGTCGAGACCCTGCAGATCCTGCGGGCCATCACCGTCCCCGGTTACGGCTGGCGCCACCATCCCGCGGCCAAGATGTGGAAGGGCTACGAGGAGGCGCTCGGCGCCTACGGCCTGGCCGTCTGCCGGGAGTGGTGCCGGCGGGGCCACACCGACACCTGCGACCTGAAGATCAGGCAGGAGCTGGCCGGGCTGGGGATCACGGCCGTCCGCGACCAGGCCGAGCTGGAGGCGGCGGGCGCCCTGCCCCCGTGGCTGGGCGACGAGGCGTTCCACCGCAGCCACCGGTCGTCGCTGCTCAACAAGGACCCCGAGTGGTACGCCGACGTGTTCACCGACGTCCCGCCCGACCTCCCCTACGTCTGGCCGAGCAAGCTGGCTCAGTAGGGGTCAGTAGGAGCGGGGGCCGACCCCCCGGCGCTGCATGAAGTAGACGATGCCGGCCGCCCCGAGGATCTGGAGGATGAGCAGCAGCCCGAGCGGCGCACCGATGAGCGCGCCGACGATCGTGCCCAGGATGGCTCCACCGATGCCCACGAGGATCGTCATCCCGATGGACATGGGGTTGGGCCCCGGGATGGCGAGTCGCCCGAGGGCACCCACGATGAGTCCCGAGATGACGAGGCTGATGATGGCGCGGATCATGCGCCCAGTCTGCCCCAGCCGACGGCACCGTGACCGTGTGGGTCAGCCCACGGGCTGGCCGGCGTCGGCCATGGCCCGGCGGAGCACGTCCTCCACCAGGGGCACCATCTCCTGGGGCGGGTTGTTCGACATGAACAGGCGGAACTCGGTGACCGCGGCGGCCGGATCCTTGCGGTCCTGGTACAGCACCATGCCGCGGAAGAAGTGGGCGTCGGGGAAGCGGGGGTCGATGGCGACGGCCTGGTCGAGCACCTCCATGGCCATGTCGGGGAGGCCGGCCCGCTTCAGCAGCCACCCCTTGTAGGCCAGGGCCTGGACGTTGCGAGGGTCGGCCTCGAGCAGCTCGTCGTAGATCCTGAGGGCCTCGGCCGCGTGCCCCTCGCTCTCCAGCTGCAGGGCCTGCTGCAAGCGGCCGGCGGACGTTTCGGGCAGCGACCCGGTCATGGGCGCGCCCGGGTCGCGCTGGCCGGAGAAGGCGGCGAGGGCCCCGCCGGCGAGGGCGGCGACGGCGGCCACCACGGCGATGGTGACGCCGAGCGACCGCCGGGACCGCACCGGCTGGGGCCGGCTCCGGCGGGCGGGGTCGCCCTTTGGCGGCTCCCGTCGCTGCAGGGCCCGGATCACGACCGCGGCCCGGGCGGTGTAGTCGTCGCGCAGCGCCTGGTAGTCCTCGTCGGAGAGCTCGCCCGCCTCCCGCTCGCGGTCGAGGTCCCGCAGTGAGGCGAGCAGGAAGTCCCGCTCCTCCTCCAGCTTGGTGGTGTCGGCCACGCTCACCGTCCTCCCGGCCCGTCCAGCAAGGCCTCCTCGACCAGGGCCTGGTCCTCGGCCGAGGCCTTCCGGCCGGGCTGGACGCGCCGCCGGCGCAGGACGAGCACCAGCCCGCCCACGGCCGCCACGCCGGCGACCAGCGGCAGGGCCCAGACCAGCACCCCGACCCCCTGGGCCTGGGGCTGGAGCAGGATGTCCTCGCCGTAGCGGCTGACCAGGTACCCCTTGATCTGGGCGTCGGTCTCCCCGGCGACCACCCGGCGCCGGACCTCGTCGCGGATGGACTCGGCCGACGGGGCGTCGGACTGGGCGGCGGACAGGCCGCGGCAGGTGGGGCAGCGGACCACCGAGGTGATGCGCTCGACCCGCTGGTCCTCGGTGGGCGGCCCGGACCGGCCCCGGGAGCCGAACGCCAGGGCGCCGACGAGCACCAGGGCCAGCAGCCCCCAGGACACCCGCCGGGCCCGAGCGGCCCCCGGAGCGGGGTGGCGGCTCACGACACCACCACCGGCTCGGCTCGCACCGGCTCGGGGTCGGCAGCCGGCCGTTCGCCCGGCTCGGCCGGACGGCGACGGCGGCGGCCCGGCCAGGCGGCCAGGAAGGTGCCGAAGCCCATGACCGCCCCTCCGGTCCACAGCCAGGCCACGAGGGGCTGGACGGTCACGCCGATCACCGCCGTGCCGGCGGGATCGGGCGGGACCACGAGGGTCAGGTACACGTCGGAGAACGGGCCGGTGCGGACCGAGGGCGACCCGATGGCCTGCGACCCGAACGGGAACTGGTGCAGGGCCGGCGCGTAGACCTTGCCTCCGTCCACCCGCACCTGGGCCTGGGTGGTCCGCTTGTTCGGGTGCACCTCGGTGGTGGTGCCCAGGTAGGTGACGGTGTGGCCGGCCAGGCTGGCCGACTGCCCGGGGGCCAGCCGGAACTGCGCCCGGTGCCCGTAGGACGAGCTCGCCGCGAACCCCACGGCCACGAGGACCACGCCCAGGTGCACGACCATGCCCCCGTTCGACCGGCCCATCAGCGCCCGGACCATCGGCTGCCCGGCCCGGCGGGCGGCGCGGACCGAAAGGCCGAGCTGGCGCAGGGCGGCGGCAGCGGCGAAGGCGGCCAGGCCGAACGCCAGCAGCGGTCCCAGGCCCCGCAGGCCGAAGGCCACGCAGGCGACCACGGTCAGCGTGCCGGCCCAGGCCGGCCACAGCAGGCGGCGGTGCAGGGTCTCGGCCGCCGCCTTGCGCCACGGCAGGGCGGGGGCCACGGCCATGAGGAAGAGCAGGGTGAAGCCGATGGGGGCGGTCATCCGGTTGAAGTACGGGGCGCCGACCGACAGCTGGTCGCCGTTGATGGCCTCGGCCAGCAAGGGGAAGATCGTGCCCAGCAGGACGACGAAGGCGAAGGCGGCGAAAGCCACGTTGTTGGCGAGAAAGGCCGACTCACGTGACACCGGTGCGTCGATGGTGCCCGGCGAGCGCAGGGCATCGCCCCGCCAGCCGATGAGGGCGATGGAGACGGCCACGACCAGGGCGAAGAACCCGAGGATGGCCGGGCCGATGGGCGACTCGGTGAAGGCGTGCACCGAGTCCAGCACGCCCGAGCGGGTGAGGAACGTCCCCAGGATGGTCAGCGAGAAGGTGGCGATCAGGAGCGA
The DNA here is from genome assembly GCA_050742435.1 of Acidimicrobiales bacterium. Lineage (GTDB taxonomy): Bacteria > Actinomycetota > Acidimicrobiia > Acidimicrobiales > AC-14 > CADCTB01. The sequence goes on from JBOGIE010000197.1 coordinate 3,575, forward strand.
CAGGTTCCAGACCCGCAGCATCCCCCGCCGTTCCTGCACCATCACCGAGTGGACGTAGGCGGTGGCGGTCAGCCACGGGAGGAACGAGGCGTTCTCCACCGGGTCCCATGCCCAGTACCCGCCCCAACCCAGGACTTCGTAGGACCACCACGCCCCGAGCACGATGCCGACGGTGAGGAACCCCCAGGCGAAGAGCGTCCACCGCCGGGTCTCCATGAGCCAGCCTTCCAGCGTGTCCCCGTTCCCGGCCGCTGAGGCCAGGCGGCCGGTGATCAACGCGGCCAGGGCGAAGGCGAAGGGGATGGTGAAGCCCACGTAGCCCAGGTAGAGCATGGGCGGGTGGAAGGCCACCAGCGGGTGGTTCTGCAGTAGGGGGTTCGGGCCCGGCCCGTCGCTGGGGATCTCGCCCGCCACCACCTGGAACGGGTTGGCCGGCCCGGCCATGAGGGCGAAGAAGAAAACGGCCACGCCCAGGGCGACCAGCGTGGCCCAGGCCACCATGGGGTCGGTGGCCCGGTCGCGGACGTGGCGGGCCATGACGCCGATGTAGCCGGCCAGCACGAGGGCCCACAGCAGGATCGAGCCCTCCAGCGCCGACCACATGGTGGTGACGGTGTAGAGCAGCGGCGTGCTGCGGCTGCCGTTGTTGGCCACGTACTCCAGGGAGAAGTCGTGGCTGATGAGGGCGTACTGCATGGCCACGGTGGCCAGCACCGCCCCGGCCACCACCAGCCAGACGTAGCGCTGGCCGGCCCGCAGCATCCCGGAATGGCCGCGCTTCAGCCCGAGGGCCAGCGTGGCCATGCCCAGCACCGCGGCAGCCAGGCCCAGGGCCACGCCCGCCGTTCCCAGGACCGCGCTCATCTCACGGAACGGTCGTCTGGACCCGGTCGGGGTTCTCGGCCACGTAGGTCTCCGAGTGGCGGACCATGATGCGGTCGCTGGAGAAGTGGTCGCCCTGGAAGCGGCCCTCCAGGACCACGGGGATGCCCGGACGGAACAGCTCGGGGGGGTCGCCCTTGTGGCGGACCGGGACCTCGACCGCGTTCTTGGTCAGGATGAACGTCACGTCGTTGCCGATCTGGCGCACGCTGCCGTCGACCACGTCGCCCTCGATGCGGAAGCGGCGGTCGCCCAGCTCGGCCCGCTGGGCCACGGCCTCGTCGGCGGTGCGGAAGTAGAGGGTGGCGTTGCCCAGCCCCTGGAACACCAGGAACCCCAGGGCGCCCAGCACGACGGCACCGGCGACCCACAGCCGCGTGCGGGTGGCCGTCACGTGTTGTCCGGCGGCGACAGCAGCCGGCTGAGCGTCCGCTTCCTGCGGATGACCCAGGCCGCGTAGGCGGCCAGGATGCCGAACGTCGAGAAGTACCCGGCGAAGATGTATCCCGCGTCATTCACGGGGCTTCCGCCCCGTGAGTGCTCCTGGACCGGCCTCCCGGGCCGGTCACGGGGCCACGACCTCGTCCGAACTGGTGACGCTTGACCGCGCCTGGCCCCGCTCAGCGTCACCAGTTCCGCGGACGGCCGCCTCGGCCCGGCGCTCGTCGATGGCCGCCTGCAGCTGGCGGTCGCCCAGCTGGTCCTCCACCCAGGCCAGCCGGAACCGGTGGGCCATCAGCCAGGAGTAGAGCAGGGTGAAGGCGATCACCCCCAGGAAGAGCGTCCAGGCCATGGTGCCGCCTATCTGGGGGTCGAGGAGCCTGCGGTCGTCGAGGAACGTGGCGTCCTGGTGGAGGGTTCGCCACCACTCGACCGACTGGTGGACGATGGGCACGTTCAGGAAGGCGGCGAGGGCCACGATGGCCGACCGCCTCGACTGCACCTCGGGCGAGGCCGGCACCTTCCGCACGGCGAGGTACCCGAGGTACATGACGAAGAGCACGGCCGTGGTGGTCAGCCGGGCATCCCACGTCCAGTAGACGCCCCACGTGATCCGGCCCCAGATAGCGCCGATGAGCAACGTCAGGCCGAGGAACAGGACGCCGATCTCCGCCGATGCGGCAGCGGTGAGGTCCCAGAACCGGGAGCGGGTGCGCTTCCAGAGGTAGAGGAGGCTGGCCAGGGTGGTGATGCCGAAGCAGACGTACATCGACAGCCAGGCGGTGGGCACGTGCAGGTAGAGCAGGCGGACCGAGTCGCCCATGTTGACGTCGGGCGGCGAGACGATGAGGGCCATGAAGGCGGTCAGGGCCAGGCTGGCCGCGGTGAGCCATCCCAGGACGCGGACGGCGGGCGAACTCGTGGGGCTCAAGCTTCCTCCAGGAGGGGGCCGAAGGCGACGACCCCGAACGTCA
>JBOGIE010000198.1:0-5837 GCA_050742435.1 Acidimicrobiales bacterium
GCCGAGGAGGTCCGGGCCCTGGTCGGCCGCCCGGCGGTGGAGGGGGCCCAGCTCATGGTCGACGAGGTGCTGGCCCGGGCCCGGGCCGCCCGGCTGGTGGAGGGCGACGAGTGGGCCTGAGCGGAGTTGCCGGCCTGCCCCGGTTCCCGCTGGCCACGCTGCCCACGCCCCTGGTGCGGGCCGAGCGGCTGGAGGCCCGCACCGGCGGCCCACCGCTGTACGTCAAGCGCGACGACCTGGCCGGCTTCGCCGGCGCCGGGCACAAGGCCCGGCCCCTGGAGTTCCTGGTCGGCGCCGCCCTGGCCGGAGCGCGCGACGTGCTGGTGACGGGGGGAGGCCCGGGGTCCAACTTCTGCCCGGCGGTGGCCGCCGCCGCGGCCGCCGCCGGCCTCGACTGCGAGCTGGTCCTCTACGGCGACGAGCCTCCCCGCCTGCATCCCAACCTGGCCCTGGCCCTGGCCTGCGGGGCCCGGGTGAGGTACACGGGGAACGACGACCGGGCCGCGGTCGACACCGCGGTGCACGACGTGGCCGCCGAGCTGGAGCGGGCCGGCCGGCGCCCGTTCCCGGTGCCCCGGGGCGGGGCGATCCCGGTCGGGACGGTGGGGATGGTGGTGGCGGCCGAGGAGCTGGCCGGCCAGCTGGCCGACTCGGCCGTGGAGCCCGAGGTCGTCGTCATCGCCAGCGGGTCGGGCACCACGTGCGCCGGGCTGGCCGTGGGCACCGGCGTGTGGGGGGCCGGCTGGCGGGTGGTCGGCGCCTCGGTGAGCCGCCCGGTCGACCAGGCCAGGGCCGAGATCGGGGCCATGGCCGCCGGCTGCGCCACGCTGCTCGGCGTGGCCCCGCCCGACGCCGGCCGCTTCGAGCTGGTCGACGTCCGCGGCCCCGGCTTCGGCCTGGCGTCCGGGCCGGGGGAGCGGGCGGCGGCGGTCGCCTTGCGGGCCGAGGGCCTGCTCCTCGACCCGGTCTACACGGCCAAGGCCTTCGCCGTGGTCCTGGAGCTGATGGAGAGCGGTACCAGCGGCCCCGTCGTGTTCTGGCACACCGGCGGCGTCCTGGCCGCCGCCGCCCACCTGGCGAAGGACGGCTCATGAGCGACGCCCGGGGCGCCGAGGCGGTGACCGGGGCCCCGGCCCGCGAGCTCGTCGAGTCCGGCTTCGCCCTGGAGAACGCCGACGCCCCCCTCCTCCACCACGGCCTGAACCTGGCCGACATGGCCCACGTCATCGACCTGCGGGGCCGGGGCGTCGTCCCCGAGGAGGCGGCCCGCCAGCTCCTGGCCCTGCTGCTCGAGGTGTACGAGACCAGGCCGGAGGACTTCCCCTACGACCCGTCCCACGGCGAGGCCTACAACTCCCGCGAGCACTACTTCGCCTCCCGGCTGGGCGACGTGGCCGGCTGGCTGCACGCCGGGCGGCCGCGGCGGGAGGCCACCCGGCTGGCCCTGCGCCTGCTCCTGCGGGGCCAGCTGGTCGACCTGGTCGGCGACGCCGCCGGCTTCGTCGACAGCGTGGTGGCCCAGGCCGAACGCCACGCCACCACCCTCATGCCCGACCAGACCTACCTCCAGCAGGCCCAGCCGTCCACCTTCGCCCATTACGTGCTGTCGTTCGCCTACCCGACCATGCGCGACGCCCGGCGACTGCTCGACGGCCTGGCCTGGGTCGACACCAGCCCGGGCGGGGCCGGCTGCGTGAACGGGAGCCGGCTGCTGGAGGACCGCACGGTCATCGCCGACCTGCTGGGGTTCGACGGCGTCATCGAGCACACCCGCGACGCCATGTGGCAGGTGGACGGGCTCATCAACATCCTGGGCACCACGGCCAGCATGCTGTCGAACCAGAGCAAGCTGGCCGAGGACCTGGAGATCTGGTCCAGCGGGGAGTTCGACTACGTCGACCTGGACAGCGGCTACACCCGGTCGAGCGTCCTCATGCCCCAGAAGCGCAACCCCTACTCGCTGTCGATCGTGCGGGGCGCCTCGGGCATCCTCATCGGCCGGCTGGGCGGCTTCCTGGCCGTGGTCAAGAGCCCCTCGGCCCGCAGCGACAACCTGATCTTCGCCTACAGCGAGGTGCCCCGGGCCCTCGACCTGGCCGGGCGGGTGACCCGGCTGATGAGCGGGGTGGTGCGCACGCTGCAGGTCAACGTCAGCCGCATGGCCGACGCCCTCACGTCGGGCTTCACCCAGGCCACCGACCTGGCCGAGCACATCGTCACCGTCTGCCGGATCGACTACCGAACGGCCTACCTGATCGTGGGCCGGACGGTCCGGGAGGCGGCGGCCAAGGGCCTGCGGGGCGTCGACGTCACCGGCGAGATGCTCGACAACGCCTCGGTCCAGCTCCAGGGCCGGCCCCTCGGACTGGCCGGCCACGACCTGAGCAGCGTGCTGGACCCCCGGCTGATCGTCCTCACCCGCTCGGCCATGGGGGGCGCCGCTCCCCACGCAGTGGAGTCCATGGTCGAGTCGTGCCGGGCAGAGTCGGCCGCCCTCCACGCCGAGGCCGAGAAGCGGCGGGCCGCCTTCGACGCGTCCGAGCAGTCCCTGCTGGCCGCCGCCCGGCGGATCGCCACCGAGAAGGAGACATCATGAGCGCCACTGTCGAACTCCCCGACGAGGTCGAGGTGGTGAACCTGGGCCTGCCCCTGTTCGCCGACGCCATCCGGGACCAGGGCCGCCCCGTCGCCCACGTGGACTGGCGCCCCCCGGCCGACGGCGAGCCGGAGCTGGTCGCCGCCCTGCGCCGGCTGTACGGCCGCCACGCCAACACCATCGACGAGGCCAACGGCGAGGTGGCGCGCCGCCTCGACCAGGGCGTCCCCGTGCTGGTCGGCATCGACCGGGCCGGGAAGGCCGTGCCCGGGATGGGGGAGCGGACCATCGTCCACTGCGGGCCGGCCATCGACTGGGCCGACGTGTGCGACCCCCTGCGCCGCTCGGTCCGGGCCGCGGTCATGGCCGAGGGGTGGGCCTCCGATCCTGAGGGGGCCGAGCAGCTCTTGCGCAAGGGCGAGGTCGAGCTGGAGCCGGCCAACCTGCACGACGCGGTGGTGCCCATGGCCAGTGCCATCGGCCCGACCCAGCCCGTCTTCGTGGTCGACAACCCCCAGGGCGGCACCCGGGCCTACTCGGCCGTCAACCAGGGCCCGGGGGAGGTGCCGTGGTTCGGCCGGGAGACACCGGCCGCGGTCCAACGGCTGGTGTTCCTGCGCGACGTGGCCGGCCCCCTGCTCACCGAGATCCTGTCGGGTACCGACCCGATCGACATCTTCGGCCTGGCCAGCCAGGGCCTGCAGATGGGCGACGACATGCACATGCGCACCCAGGCCACGACCAACCTGTTCGTCCGGGCCGTGCTGCCCGAGCTGGTCGGCCTGGACGCCCCCGGCCGCATCGAGCTGGCCCGCTTCCTGGCCGGCAACCACCTGTTCTTCCTCAACCTGGCCATGGCCGCGGCCAAGTCCCTCACCCTGTGGGCCGAGCAGGTCGAGGGCTCGAGCATGATCACGACCATGGCCCGGAACGGGACGACCTACGGCATCCGCCTGTCGGGGTCGGACGAGTGGTTCATCACCGCCGCCCCGCCGGTCGGCAACGCCATGTACTACTCGGGCTACGGCCCCGACCAGGCCGCCCCCGACATCGGCGACAGCGCGGTGCTGGAGCTCATCGGGCTGGGCGGGTCGGCCGCCGCCGCCTCACCCGCCGTCGCCGCCTTCGTGGGCGGCACCCTGGCCGACGCCATCGCCACCACCGAGGAGGTCGACCTGGTGGCCGCGGCCCGCAGCACCCGGTTCAAGATCCCCACCCTCGACTACCGGGGCACACCCCTGGGCATCGACGTCCGCAAGGTGGTGGAGCTGGGCATCACCCCCAAGGTCAACACCGGCATCCTCCACGCCAGCGAGGGCACCGGCCAGGTGGGCGCCGGGGTGGCCGAGGCGCCTCTCGCCTGCTTCCGGGAGGCCCTGCTGGCCCTCGACCGCCGCCTGGGCTGACCCGTGGTCGAGCTGGGCCTGGGGGCGCGGGCCGTCCTGTCCGCCGGGGGGCGCGGCGTGGTGGCCGCCACCTTCGCCAGGGCCGCCTACCTCCGTCTGCCCGCCGGCCTGGTCGCCCTGGTAGCCCCCGAGGTCCACTCCGGCCCGATCCATGTCCGGGCCCCGGTCCCGATCGACCGGCTGGCGAACGGCGACCGGGTGACGGTCGACGACCGGTGGCTGCGGGCCGGTCCCGTGGCCCTCGACCTGGCCGGGGCCACGGTGTGGCTCGGGCCGCTGCCCTCCCCGGCCGAGCTGGCGGCGTCCGCGCCCCTCGCCCTGGAGCTGCTCGACGCCGGGCCGCCCTCGGCCCTATCCGCCCCCGAGTTCCGCTCGCGGGCGGACCGCGCCGCAGCCTCCGTCGCCGGCCACGACCTCCGCGCCGCGCGCGACGCCCTGGCCGGCCTGGGCCCCGGCCTGACTCCCGCGGGCGACGACGTCCTGGCCGGCGTCCTCCTGGTCGAGCGGGCGGGGAGGGGCGAGGCGGCCGAGGCGGCCCTCGTCGACCTGGCCGGTGGGGCGAGGACCAACGACGTGGCCCGGGCCTTTCTCACCTGGGCGGCCCGGGGCCAGAGCATCGAACCGGTGCACCGTTTCCTCACCGCCGCGGCTGGGCAGGATGGCGTCCGTGCCCGGGACGCCCTGCGGTCGTTGTCGGCGGTCGGCCACAGCTCCGGCGCCGACCTGGCCCTGGGGGTTCGCCTGGCACTGCGCGCCGTCGTTGCACCGGTGGCGTGAACGGCGGGTGACGTTGCACGTCCGTGCAATCTGGCTGCAACTGCAATCGGCCATGCTGTAGCTCTTCACCCGCGAGACCGTGGAGGCGTCCCCGTTGCCCAACACGCCGTGCACCCGACGACCCGCCGCTCCCTGCCACTGCCGGTTCGCCCGGACCGCTCCCCGGCACCACGACATCCTCGTGAACGTGGACGCCGACGTGGCCATGGCCCTGGAGCTCCTCGAGCTGGCCACCACGTGGGATGAGCTGGACTACAGCGGCGAGGCGGTGATCCCGCCCTGCGACTGGCTGGACTTCGCCGCCACCCACAACTGGCGCGACCCCGAGCTGGCGGTGCGGCTGTTCAGCGTGGCCACCGACGTGGCCAACCGCAGCCCCCAGGCCGCCGCCCTCGTGCGATCATGACCGCCGGCCGCAAGCCCGGCTTCCGCCTGGGCATCTACGTGTTCAAGGACGCCGAGATCGTCGACTTCGCCGCCCCCCACGGCGTGTTCTCCGTCGCCCGCCGCTTCGACCCCGAGCTCGACGCCTTCCTCATCGCCGACTCGAACCGGCCGGTACAGGCCCAGGCCGGCTTCACCGTCCTGCCGAACTACAGCTTCGCCGACCAGCCGGCCATGGACGCCTTCCTGATCCCCGGTGGCTTCGGCACCCGCCAGGAGGTCTACAACGGCCGCCTGCACGACTTCATCCGCAGCCTGCCGGAGTCGACCCTCCTCACCAGCGTCTGCACCGGGTCGTGGATCTACGGGCACATGGGCCTGCTCGACGGCCTGCCGGCCACCAACCGCAAGGAGCCGGACAGAGCCGAGTCCGGGCCCAACGGCAAGGTGCCTCTCGACCGCCTGGGCGACATCGCCCCCAAGGTCCGCCTGAGCCGGGCCCGGGTGGTCGACGCCGGCCGCATCATCACCGCCGGGGGCATCACGTCGGGCATGGAGATGGGCTTCCACCTCCTCCGCCGGGCCGGCTGGGACGAGTCCCTCATCGCCGAGGTGGCGCGGGTCATGGAGTACGCCCGGGCCTACGAGCTCTACCGCGAGGACCGCGAAACGGC
>JBOGIE010000199.1:0-5790 GCA_050742435.1 Acidimicrobiales bacterium
AGCGGGTGGCCGCCCACCGGGCCCGGCGCCCCTCGACGTGGACCACCGTGGAGACGCAGGATCTGCCGGGGGCGCTCGCTCAGCCCGGGCCGGTGCTCGTCGACAGCCTGACTGCCTGGGTGGCTGCCGCCCACCAGTTCGCCGTGGACACCGACGCCCTGTGCGCCGCGCTGGCCGCCCACGACGGCGACGTGGTGGTCGTCAGCGACGAGGTCGGTCTGGGCGTCCACCCGTCGACCGAGGCCGGCCGCCTCTTCCGCGACGCCCTCGGGCTCGTCAACCAGGCCGTGGCCGCCGTGGCCGACGACGTCCTCCTCGTCGTGGCCGGCCGGGCGTTGCCGCTCTCGTGAGGCGCGCACTCGCCTTCCTCACCCCGCTCGGCGGAGCAGCTGCCCCGTCGCCCGCCGCCCTGGCCTGGTTTCCAGTGGTGGGTGCCGCGCTGGGGCTGACCCTCGGAGGCGTGTGGTGGCTCGCCGACCGGCTGTGGGCCGCGCCCGTGGCCGCCGCCGTGGTCGTGGCCGCCGACCTGGCCCTGACCGGCATGCTGCACTTCGACGGCCTGGTCGACTCCGCCGACGGCCTGCTCCCGCCGCTCGAGCCGGACCGGCGGCTGGAGGTGATGGCCGATCCCGCGACCGGCGCCTTCGGCGTCGGCGTCGCCGTGGCCGTCCTGCTGCTCCGCTGGGCGTCGCTCGCCGCCCTGACCCCGTCGCCCGCCCTCCTCGGCGTCCTGTGGTGCGTCTCCCGGCTGGGCATGGCCCAGGTCGCCCGGCGCGTGCCCTACGCCCGTCGCCAGGGTCTGGCCAGTGCCTTCCTCGAGCCCGGCCGGCACGGCCTGCCCCTGGTCGGGATGCTCCTGGGCGCGGTGCTCATCGGGCTGGGCGGGGGCGACGCCGTGGTCGGGGTCGCCGTCCTGGCCCTCTCCGGCGCCGGGGTGGTGGCCCTCGCCGTGCGGAGGATCGGAGGCTTCACCGGTGACGTGCTCGGCGCCGCGGGGATGGTGGGGGAGACCGCCGGTCTGCTGGCCGCGGCGGCCCGCTGGTGAGGGGCCTGGCCGCCGGCCTCCTGGCCGACCGGTTCCTCGGCGAGCCGCCGGGGCCGGTCCATCCCGTCGTCGCCTTCGGACGGGTGATGCGGGGCGTCGAGCGCACCGTGTACGCGGACACCCGCCTGCGAGGTGTGGCCCACGCCACCATCGGCACCTGCCTCGGGGTCGCCGCCGGCGGCGTCCTCGGCTCGACGGCGGTGGCGACGTGGATGGCTGTCGCCGGCCGGGCGCTGGCCGCGGCGGCGAGCGACGTGGCGTCGGCCCTCGACGCTTGCGACCTCCCTCGTGCCCGCGCGCTGCTCCCCGCCCTGGTCGGTCGCGACCCGTCCGGCCTCGACGAGAAGGAGATCGCCCGCGCCGTGGTCGAGTCGGTGGCCGAGAACACCGTCGACGCCGTCGTCGCCCCCGTTCTCTGGGCGGCCGTGGCCGGGGCGCCCGGCGCCCTGGGCTACCGGGCGGTCAACACGCTCGACGCCATGGTCGGCCACCGCTCGGCTCGCTACCGGAATTACGGCTGGGCCAGCGCCCGCCTCGACGACCTTGCCGGCTGGCTGCCGGCCCGGGTGACCGCCGGGCTGGTCGCCGCCGCCCGCCCGCACGCCGCGCCGGCCGTCTGGACCGCCGTCCGCACCCAGGCCCCGGCCCACCCCTCTCCGAACGCCGGGGTGGCCGAGGCCGCCTTCGCCGCCGCCCTCGGACTACGGCTGGGTGGGGAGAACCGCTACTGCGATCGGGTCGAGATCCGCCCACCCCTGGGCACGGGTCGCCCCCCCGAGCCCCACGACATCGCCCGCGCCGTCGACCTGTCGCGTGACGTCTCCCTGGCGTTGGGTGCGTTCTGCGTCGTGAAATCGGCTCTTTTCCGCCCGAATCACGACGTGAAACGCACCCGGAAAGCGGAAGTTCGTGCACCCCGGAGCGGACGCGCATGATCCCGGCCGGCCCCCATGGGGGCGACGGGGCCCGGCTGGCGGCTGCCCTGGGCGTCGACCCGGGCGCGGTGCTCGACCTGTCGGCCAGCCTCAACCCGGTGGCGCCCGACCCCGGCGAGGTGGTGGCCAAGCACCTCGACGCCCTCGGCCGGTACCCGGACGCCACGCACGCCACGGCCGTGCTGGCCGAGGCCATGGGCGTCGACCGGGACCGGCTGCTGCTGACGAACGGGGGAGCGGAGGCCATCGCCCTGGTGGCGGCCGAGGTCGGCGGTCGGGTGGAGGAGCCCGACTTCGCCCTCTACCCGAGGGGCGGGGGCCCGCTCTGGCGGTCCAACCCGCACAACCCGACGGGGCGGCTGGCCCGGGCCGACGCCGAGATCTGTGACGAGGCGTTCTACCCCCTGGCGACCGGGCGCTGGACGAGCGGTCATCCGCTGGTGGTCGGCAGCCTGACCAAGGTGCTGGCCTGCCCGGGGCTCCGGATCGGCTACGTGCTCGGCGAGCCGTCCTTCCTCCGCACGCTGCACCAGCCCGAGTGGTCGGTCAACGGGCTGGCCGCCGCCGCGCTGCCCGACCTGCTCGAGCGGGTCGACCTGCCTGGCTGGGCGGCGGCGGTGACGAGGCTGCGAGCACGGCTGGTCGACGTCCTGTCGGCCGCTGGGCTGTGGCCCGAGGCCTCGGACGCCAACTTCGTGCTCGTCCGCGCCCCGGGCCTGCGCCACCGCCTGGCCGCGCACGCCGTCCTCGTGCGCGACTGCACCAGCTTCGGGCTGCCCGACCACGTCCGCATCGCCGTGCCCGACGAGCGAGGACTGGCCCGCCTGGAGGAGGCCCTGTGCGCGGCGCGCTGATGGTCTGCGGGACGGCCAGCGACGCGGGCAAGAGCTCGGTCGTGGCCGGGCTGTGCCGGGTGCTGCGCCGGCGGGGCGTGCGGGTGGCCCCGTTCAAGGCCCAGAACATGGCCAACAACGCCTACGTCACGCCGTCCGGCCACGAGATCGGCCGGGCCCAGGGCATCCAGGCTCTGGCCGCCGGGGTGGAGCCCGAGGTGGCCATGAACCCCATCCTCCTCAAGCCGACGGGGGAGCGGACCAGCCAGGTGGTGGTCCTCGGTCGACCCGGGGGGCATCTCGACGCTGCCGCCTACCAGGCCGAGAAGCCCCGGCTCTTCGCCACCGTCCTCGAGGCCCTCTCCGACCTCCGCAGCCGGTTCGACGTGGTGATCGTGGAGGGTGCGGGCAGCCCGGCCGAGATCAACCTCCTGCATTCCGACCTCGTCAACCTGCGCCTGGCCGCGGCGGCCGCCATCCCGGCGATCGTGGTGGGCGACATCGACCGGGGCGGCGTGTTCGCCGCCTTCTACGGCACCGTCGCCCTCCTGCCCGACGACCTGCGTGCCCTGGTGCGGGGCTTCGTCGTCAACAAGCTCAGGGGCGACCCGGCCCTGCTGGCCGAAGGCCCGGCCGAGCTCGAGCGGCGGTGCGGCGTCCCGACCCTGGGCGTCCTCCCGTACCTGCACGGTGTGTCGCTCGACGCCGAGGACTCCCTCGCCCTCCCCGAGGTGGCGCCCCACGATGGCGCGGCGCTCGACGTGGCCGTCATCCGCTTCCCGCGCATCGCCAACTTCACCGACGTCGACCCACTCTCCATCGAGCCCGCCGTGGGTGTGCGCTTCGTCGACCGGCCCGCCGCCCTGGGCCCTCCCGACCTCGTGGTCCTCCCCGGCACCAAGGCCACCGTGGCCGACCTCGAATGGCTGCGGGGCCGGGGCCTCGACCGGGCCGTCGAGGCGTGTGGCGCCAGGGTGCTGGGCATCTGCGGCGGCTACCAGATGATGGGTCGCACCATCGTCGACGACGTCGAGTCCGGACGGGGCGAGGTCGAAGGCCTGGGCTGGCTCGACGCACAGACCACGTTCGAGCCGACCAAGGTCACCCGCCAGCGGCGCGGCCACGCGTTGCGGCAGCGGGTAAGCGGCTACCAGATCCATCACGGCCGCGTCCGGTCCTCCAGCCCGTGGATCACCCTGGACGACGCCTACGGCCGTGAGCCGGAGGGTGCACGGAACGGTTGCTTCCTCGGCACGACCCTGCACGGGCTGTTCGAGGACGACGGCTTCCGGACCGCCTTCCTCCAGATCGAGCCCTCAGGCGTCTCGTTCGCCGCGGCGCGGGAGGCCCAGATCGACCGGCTGGCCGACATGCTCGAAGCCCATCTCGACCTGGCCGCGGTCGAGGCCCTCATCAAGGAAGGCACATTCGTCACGTGATCCTCGTCCTGACCAACGCCGACACCGAGATCCTCGCCCTGCGGTCGGTGGTCGAGGCCCTCCCGGACGGCTTTCCCCCCGTACGGGCCGCCCGGCCGGGCGACGACGTGCCGGCGCTCGAGGGCGTGAGCATGGTCCTCGTGCGCCTGCTCGGCGGGCGTCGCGCGTGGGAGGAGCAGTTCGACGAGCTGCGTCGCCGGTGCCGGGCCGCCGGCATCCCCCTGCTGGCCTTCGGCGGGGAGTCGACCCCGGACGCCGAGCTCACGTCCCTCTCCACGGCCGCCGCGGCCACGGTCGCCAGGGCGTTCGAGTATCTCGCCGCCGGCGGCCTGGCCAACACCGAGCAGCTGCTCCGCTTGGTGGCCGGCTTCCCCCACCAGCCCCCGGTGGCGGTTCCGGCCTACGGCGTGCTCGGGGACCGGCCCCACGACTCGGGCCGGCCCACGGTGGGTGTCGTGTTCTACCGGGCCCACGTGCTGGCCGGGAACACCGGCTTCGTCGACGACCTGTGCGACGCCATCGAGGCGCGGGGCGCCAACGCCCGGCCGGTGTGGTGCTACTCATTGCGCTCCGATCCCGCGGTGTTCGACCTCCTGCGCGACGTCGACGTGCTGGTCACCACCGTCCTGGCCATGGGCGTGAGCGAGGGCGACGACTGGAACGCCTCGGCCCTGGCCGACCTGGACGTGCCCGTTCTCCAGGCCATGGCCGCCACCCAGCCCGCTGACGCCTGGCGGGCCAGCTCGGCCGGCCTCACTCCGATCGACGTGGCCATGGGCGTGGCCATACCCGAGTTCGACGGGCGCATCATCGGCGTCCCGTTCTCGTTCAAGGAGCTGGTCGACGACGGCGACGAGCTGGGCGCTCCGGTCACCGCCTACCGCACCGTTCCCGACCGGGTGGCGAGGATCGCCGGCCTGGCCACCAGGCTGGCCGCCCTCCGCCGCGTGCCCAATCACGACAAGCGCATAGCCCTGGTCCTCTCCTCGTACCCCACCAAGAAGAGCCGGATCGGCAACGCCGTGGCCCTCGACACGCCGGCCTCGGTGGTGGACCTGCTCCACGCGCTGCGGGCCCGTGGCTACCGGGTCGACCGCATCCCCGAGGACGGCGACGCCCTCATGGCCGAGCTGGCCGACGGCGGGATCTGCGGAGCGTGGTCGCTCCAGGATGAGGAGTACGACTTCGCCGGGGTTGCCCTGGGCGGCGTCCTGGTGGCCGTCCAGCCAGCGCGGGGGTTCGGCGACAACCCGATCGCCGTCTACCACTCGCCCGACCTGGCCCCCACCTCCCACTACCTGGCCTTCTACCGGTGGCTGGAGCACGGGTGGGGCGCCCACGCCGTGGTCCACGCCGGCAAGCACGGAACCCTGGAATGGCTCCCGGGCAAGGGCGTGGGCCTGTCGGCGGACTGCTGGCCCGACGCCGCCCTGGGCGACCTGCCCCTCGTCTACCCGTTCGTGGTCAACGACCCGGGCGAGGGCACCCAGGCCAAGCGGCGGGCCCACGCGGTGATCGTCGACCACCTGCTCCCGCCC
>JBOGIE010000200.1:0-5728 GCA_050742435.1 Acidimicrobiales bacterium
GGGGGGCACGAGGCGTCGATCGGCCTGCACCGGGCGTGCGGGTTCGCACTGGTGGGCGTGGAGCGTGAGGTGGGCCGCAAGTTCGGCCGCTGGCTCGACGTCGTCGTCATGCAGCGCCTGATCTGACAACCGTTTCGGGCCGTGCTGCCCCGGGTACGAGCGCGCGGATCGGGGATGGAGCGCGCACGGGGACCAGCGGTGACCCGTCCGGCCTTGCCGCCCTCCCCTGGAGAGAACAGCCAGGAGGCGCTATGACCACCGTTGCCGCTCGCCCGCTCGCCTCGGAGGACCTGGCCCTGCTCGACGCCTACTGGCGGGCGGCCAACTACCTGTCGGTCGGCCAGATCTACCTGCTGGACAACCCGCTGCTGACCGAGCCGCTGAAGCCCGAGCACGTCAAGCCCCGGCTGCTCGGCCACTGGGGGACGACGCCCGGGCTGAACTTCGTCTACGCCCACCTCAACCGGGTGATCAAAGCCGGGGACCTGGACGTCATCTACATCTGCGGCCCCGGCCACGGCGGGCCCGGCATGGTGGCCAACACCTGGCTGGAGGGCAGCTACAGCGAGATCTACCCGAACGTGACCAGCGACGCGGCCGGCATGCAGCGCCTGTTCCGGCAGTTCTCCTTCCCGGGCGGTGTCCCGAGCCACGCCGCCCCCGAGACCCCCGGTTCCATCCACGAGGGCGGCGAGCTGGGCTACGCCCTCTCCCACGCCTACGGGGCGGCGTTCGACAACCCCGACCTGCTCGTGGCGTGCGTGATCGGCGACGGCGAGGCCGAGACCGGGCCGCTGGCCACCAGCTGGCACTCGAACAAGTTCCTCGACCCCGTCCACGACGGTGCGGTCCTGCCCATCCTGCACCTCAACGGGTGGAAGATCGCCAACCCCACCGTCCTGGAGCGCATCGGGAAGGAGGAGCTCACCCAGCTCCTCGAGGGGTACGGGCACGCGCCCTACTTCGTGGAGGGCAGCGATCCCATGGCCATGCACCAGGCCATGGCCGACGCGCTCGACGCCGTGGTGGCCGACATCCACGCCATCCAGCGACGGGCCCGGGTCGACGGCGACCACACCCGTCCCCGCTGGCCCATGATCGTGCTCCGCTCACCCAAGGGCTGGACCGGCCCCAAGGAGGTCGACGGCGTCCCCGTGGAGGGCACGTGGCGGTCCCACCAGGTCCCGCTGGCCGAGGTGCGGAAGAACAAGGCCCACCTGGCCGAGCTCGAGAAGTGGATGCGCGGCTACCGCCCGGAGGAGCTGTTCGACGCCGACGGCCGCCTGCGACCGGAGCTGGCCGCTCTGGCCCCGACCGGCGAACGGCGCATGGGCGCCAACCCCCACGCCAACGGCGGCCAGCTGCTGCGGGACCTGCATCTCCCGGACTTCCGGCAGTACGCGGTCGAGGTGACCAAGCCGGGGACCACCTCGTCGGAGCCCACCCGTGTGCTGGGCGTGATGCTGCGCGACGTCCTGCGGCTGAACGAGGAGGCCCGCAACTTCCGGATCGTGGGCCCGGACGAGACCGAGTCCAACCGCCTGGGTGCGGTCTACGAGGCCACGGACAAGCAGTGGGCGGCCGAGATCCGCCCGGTCGACCAGCACCTCGCCCCCCACGGGCGGGTCATGGAGATCCTGTCCGAGCACACCTGCCAAGGCTGGATGGAGGGCTACCTGCTCACCGGCCGCCACGGCCTGTTCTCCTGCTACGAGGCGTTCATCCACATCGTCGACTCGATGTTCAACCAGCACGCCAAGTGGCTGAACGTCACGCGCGACCTCGAGTGGCGGCGCCCCATCGCCTCGCTCAACTACCTGCTGACGTCGCACGTGTGGCGCCAGGACCACAACGGCTTCTCCCACCAGGACCCCGGCTTCATCGACCACGTGGTCAACAAGCGGGCCGACGTCATCCGGGTCTACCTGCCGCCCGACGCCAACACCCTCCTGTCGGTGGCCGACCACTGCCTGCGCAGCCGGAACTACGTGAACGTCGTCGTCGCCGGGAAGCAGCCCTGCCTGAACTGGCTGACCATGGACGACGCCATCCTGCACAACACCCGGGGACTCGGGATCTGGGACTGGGCCAGCACCGACGACGACGGCGACCCTGACGTGGTCCTGGCGTGCGCCGGCGACATCCCCACCCTGGAGACGCTCGCCGCCGCCGACCTGATCCGCCAGCACCTGCCGTGGCTGAAGGTCCGGGTGGTCAACGTGGTCGACCTCATGCGCCTCCAGCCCGACGTGGAGCACCCCCACGGGCTCTCCGACCGGGACTTCGACGCCATCTTCACCGCCGACAAGCCGGTGATCTTCGCCTACCACGGCTATCCCATGCTGATCCACCGGCTGACGTACCGCCGCACCAACCACAAGAACATCCACGTGCGGGGCTACAAGGAGGAGGGGACGACCACCACCCCGTTCGACATGGTGGTGATGAACGACATGGACCGCTTCCACCTGGTCATGGACGTCATCGCCCGGGTGCCGGGGCTGGGGCAGCGGGCGGCACGGGTGCAGCAGCTCATGCTGGACAAGCGGACCCAGCACCGGCACTACACGCGCGAGTACGGCGAGGATCTGCCCGAGGTGCGGGACTGGGTCTGGCCGGGCTGAGCCGGGGTGCGGGTCCTCGTTGTCAACGCGGGGTCGAGCACCCTCAAGCTCCGGCTGCTGGGCCCCGACGACCGCACCGAGGCGGCCCACGACGTCGACCCCTGGGCAGGCGACGCCGACGCCTCGGTCCTGGAGCCGTTCTCGTCCGCCCTGGAGCAGGCTGACGCCGTCGGCCACCGGGTGGTGCACGGCGGGCCGTCGTTCCGCCAGGCCACCCGGCTGGACGGCGGCGTGTTGGCCCGGATCGAGGCCCTGACCCCCCTCGCCCCGCTGCACCAGCCGCGATCGCTGGCCGCGATCGGTGCGGTGACGACCGCCCTCCCCGACCGGCCCGCCGTCGCCTGCTTCGACACCGCGTTCCACGCCTCGCTCCCTGCCGCCGCCGCCGCCTACGCCCTCCCCCGGGACTGGATCGAGCGCTGGTCGCTGCGCCGGTACGGGTTCCACGGGTTGTCGCACGCCTACGCCGCCCGCCGGGGGCCAGAGCTCGCCGGGTGGGACCGGGGCGTGGGTGCCCGGCGCACGGTGACCTGCCACCTGGGCGCCGGCGCGTCGCTGTGCGCGGTGCTCGACGGCCGGTCGGTCGACACCACCATGGGCTTCACCCCGCTGGAGGGGTTGGTGATGGCCACCCGCAGCGGGACGGTCGACCCCGGCCTGGTGTTGTGGCTGCTCACCGACGCCGGGCTCGACGCCGGTGAGGTGACGGATGCCCTGGAGCGGGCGTCCGGACTGGCCGGGTTGAGCGGGACGTCAGGCGACATGCGCGACGTGCAGGAGCGGGCCGGCGCCGGCGACGGTCGAGCCCGGCAGGCCCTCGACGTCTACATCCACCGCCTCCGGCGGGAGATCGGGGCCATGGTGGCCGCCCTGGGAGGCCTCGACCTGCTGGTCTTCACCGGCGGTATCGGCGAGCACGCCCCGGCCGTGCGGGCGGCGGCAGCCGAAGGCCTCGGCTATCTGGGGGTCGAGCTGGACGCCGACCGCAACGCCACGACCACGGTCGACGGGGACGTCAGCCGGGCCGGAGCCACGGTGCGCACCGTGGTCGTCACCTCTCGTGAGGACATCGAGGTCGCCCGGCAGGTCCGCGCCGTTTTGTCGGCCTGATCCCAAGCCAAATGGCCGTCCCCCACGTATCCTTCCGGCCACACACCGAACGGGAGGATGTGCCATGGCCCGCAGGATCGCGTCGTTCGCCCTCATCTCTTGCTTCGCCGGACTACTGGCGGTCTCGCCGGCAGCCGCCGACGACGCCCGCCTCATCGCCTACATGACCGGAGCGGCCGAACGCCCCGGGCCCGGTGACCCCGACGGCATCGGCCGGGCCGTCATCGACATCGACGACGACACCAACCAGGTGTGCCTGGTCCTCCAGTTCGCCAACGTCTCCCTTCCGACCTCGGGCCTCCACATCCACATTGCTCCGCCCACGGCCCCAGGCCCGATCGTCGTGCGGTTCTCCAACCCGACCACCAACCAGCACGTCGAGTGCGTCACGGTCGAGGACGAGGCCCTGCTGGACAACATCGCCGCCAACCCCGGCCAGTACTACATCAACCTGCACACGGAGCCGAACTTCGCCGCTGGGGCCATCCGCGGCCAGCTCCAGGCGACGTAGTCCCGGCCCCGTACGGGCTGCGGTCCGGCGGGGCCGCTGAGCGGCGTAGCATCGCGCCGTGCGACTCGTGCTGGTCGCGGTGTTGGTCCTGATCCTCGTCGGCGTCCTCTGGCGCCGGTCCGAGCGAGGCCGGGCCCGCCTGGACCGCCACGGCCTGGACGACCTCCGGCGCATCTACCGGCGGGACAACCCGCGGGGCCCCGGCCTGGAGCCACTGATCAAGGACCAGCAACGGCTCCGGTTCAACCCGAAGCCCAAGGACGGCTGACGCTCGCTGGCGGATTTGACCGGTTTGTCCGAGCGTTGATCCCTCGTTGGGGACCCGTTGGGACGGCCGTGGTCCAATCTCAGTGGGCGCCTCGCCTACCTCGGTACCGCCGGCTGGGGAGGTGAGGCGCCCCTCCCCACCTGCACGTTCGTCCTGGTGGGCCGGGAAGGATTCGAACCTCCGTAGGCTGTGCCGGCTGATTTACAGTCAGCTCCCTTTGGCCGCTCGGGCACCGACCCCAGTGGCAACGACGATAGCGTCTGGCCGTGCCCACGTTCGACGTTGTTTCCGAGGTCGACCTCCAGGAGGTCCGCAACGCAGTCGACCAGGCCCGCCGTGAGGTGGCCACCCGGTTCGACTTCAAGAACACCGGGTCGACCGTCGATCTCGGGGAGGGCGAGATCGACCTGCACTCCTCCACCGAGGACCGCCTGCGGGCCCTCGTCCAGGTGCTGGAAGAGAAGCTGGTGCGGCGGAACGTCTCCCTGAAGGCCCTGACCTACGAGAAGGTGGAGGAGGCAGCCAAGGGCACCGTGCGCCAGAAGGTCCTCCTGGCCGCCGGCATCGACGACGCCCGGGCCCGCCAGATCAACCGGTTCATCAAGGACAACGGGGGCAAGGGGGTGTCCTCGCAGACCCAGGGTGACCAGGTCCGCGTCTCCGGCAAGAAGCGCGACGACCTCCAGGCGGTGATCGCCGCCCTCAAGGCCGAGGACTTCGGGATCCCCCTCCAGTTCAAGAACTTCCGGGACTAGCTCCCGCTGCCGAGGAGCGGCGCCAGCACCGGGGGCGTGAGGGGTCCCAAGATCGACCGGGCCACCTCCCGGCCCTCCCGGAAGGCGTCGGCCTGGGCCTGGGCGGCCGACGACATGCGGTCCCAGTCGATCCGGTTGGCCATCCGGGCGACCTGCAGCTGGGCCAGGCGGATGGTGCCGCCCCCGGCGCTCACGCTCGACGCCCACAGCAGGGGCGCCATGGAGCGCCCGGCGGTGGTGGGCGACTGGGCGTCGAAGCGGCGCAGCACCCCGGCGCCGGTGATGGCCCGGGACACCCCGACGCTGTTGGCGGCCAGAAGGGCCGAGGCCCCATTGATGGCCTCGGTGATCCACCCGTCGAGGATCGGCTTGGGGTTGATCGCCGCCCCGCCCCGGGGGTGGATCTCGAAGTGGACGTGGGGGCTGCCGCCGGCGGCGTTGCCGCTGTCCCCCACGAAGC
>JBOGIE010000201.1:0-5724 GCA_050742435.1 Acidimicrobiales bacterium
AGCAGCGTGCGAAGTCGCAAGACGATGTATACGCTGTGACGCCTGCCCGGTGCCGGAAGGTTACGGGGAAGGGTTAGTCCGCAAGGGCGAAGCTCTGAACCTAAGCCCCGGTAAACGGCGGCCGTAACTATAACGGTCCTAAGGTAGCGAAATTCCTTGTCGGGTAAGTAACTCTTGCCCCTCATGGAGGCGACTCCATGTGACAATCCCGCTCATAACGGCGAAACCGTAGTTGCCGTTCGGAAGAACGGCGGCCGGCAATGCCGTGGGAAGCCCTCTGCCTGCACGCGCAGGTATGGCCCCGTAACGACTGATCCCATATGGGAGAGGCTTCGGTCGCTGTCACACCCCCTCAGTACGCTGGAGGGGCGTGGCAAATCTATGGCCGGAGCAATACGCGGGCGCTCAACAGAGCGACATACATCTACCGTCGTACATCTCCGGATACGTCGACGGTGAGGGATGTTTCACGGTCTCGATCTCGCCTCGTCCGACGATTCTTGTCGGTTGGGAGGTGAGGCCGAGTATCTCGGTGAGCCAGAACGGCGACCGGAGCGAGGTACTGCTGGAGATTCAGCGGTACTTCGGCTGCGGCACGTTACGGCCTGACCGAAGTGACCGGACGCTGAAGTGGGAGGTGCGAAGCCTCCCGCTGTTGGTGGCGCGGATCATTCCTCACTTCCGGCAGTACCCGATCCTGTCGGGGAAGCGGAACGACTTCGAGCTGTTCGCAGACGTATGCGAGCGAATGGTTCGAGGCGAACACCGCTCAGTGACAGGGCTGTGCGAGATCGTACGGCTGGCTGCCGGTATGAACCCAAGCGGAACGCGCGGGTACGTGCCGGCGAAGATCATCGAAGCGCTGTTGAGATGAAGGCATAGTCTGGTCCCTTGGAAACAAGGGAAAAAACTGAAGTTCCGACCTGCACGAATGGCGTAACGACTTCACTACTGTCTCAACCACTGACCCGGCGAAATTGAAGTCCGAGTAAAGATGCTCGGTAGCTGTGACAGGACGGAAAGACCCCGTGGACCTTTACTACAACCTGATGTTGAGGTTTGGTACGGATTGTGTAGGATAGGTGGGAGGCTTGGAAGCTGCAGCGCTAGCTGTGGTGGAGCCAACGTTGAAATACCACCCTGTTCGTACTGGGCCTCTAACCCAGACCCGTGTATCCGGGTCGGGGACAGCGGCAGGCGGGTAGTTTGACTGGGGCGGTCACCTCCTAAAATGTAACGGAGGTGCCCAAAGGTTCCCTCAGGCTGGTTGGCAATCAGCCGTCGAGTGCAATGGCACAAGGGAGCTTGACTGCGAGACATACAGGTCGAGCAGGTGCGAAAGCAGGGCATAGTGATCCGGCGGTTGCGTGTGGAAGCGCCGTCGCTCAACGGATAAAAGGTACCCCGGGGATAACAGGCTCATCTTCCCCAAGAGTCCATATCGACGGGAAGGTTTGGCACCTCGATGTCGGCTCGTCGCATCCTGGGGGTGAAGCATCTCCCAAGGGTTGGGCTGTTCGCCCATTAAAGCGGTACGCGAGCTGGGTTTAGAACGTCGTGAGACAGTTCGGTCCCTATCCGTCACAGCCGTAGGAAACCTGAGGAAGGCTGTCCCTAGTACGAGAGGACCGGGACGGACGCAGCTCTCGTGTGCCAGTTGTCCTGCCAAGGGCACGGCTGGTTAGCGACCTGCGGGTGGGATAAGCGCTGAAAGCATCTAAGTGCGAAGCTCGTTCCAAGATGAGGTTTCCCACAGCACAAGCTGGTAAGGCCCGTGGCCAGATGACCACGTTGATAGGCCGGAGGTGTACGCACCGCAAGGTGCTTAGCCGACCGGTACTAATCGGCCGAGGGCTTGGAGATCCATGTAAGTTGCCCGTGCTCGCTCTGAAAGGCTCAAGAAGAGCCCGAGATTTCCGGTGGCATTAGCGGCGGAGTCACACCCGTTCCCATTCCGAACACGGAAGTTAAGCCTGCCAGCGCCGATGGTACTTGGGGGGCATCCCCCTGGGAGAGTAGGTCGCCGCCGGATTCTTTTTGAGAGAAGGCCCCCCTCGTGGGGGCCTTCTTCTTTTCCCGGGTACTGTCGGCCCGTGGCCCCGCCGCGGCGTCAGCCGCCCGACGAGAGCCGTCCCGGCCCGAAGCGACCGAGCCGGAGCGCGCCGGCGGGGGCGCGAGGCCGGGGGCGCAGCGGGTCGGCGTCACAGGCTGGCCGTCCGGCGCGGGGCGGGGCGGCCCGAGACGAGGCCAGCCCGCCTCGGGCCCGCCGGAAGGCGGGCGACGCCGGTCCTCCGGAGCGAGCCCTGCCCGCCACGTGGGGCAACGTCGCCCGCCGGGGCGCCCGGGTCGTCCAACGGCAACCCGACCGGGAGCAGCCCGAAACAAGGGACCGGGGCCGACCTCCGGCCTGGGAGCCCGAGCGGTGGACCAGCGAGCCGGTCGACGCCCGGAAGGCCACCAAGGCGGCACCCGACCGCCCGGCGCCGCCCACCCGGTCCCGCGGCCGGAAGGTCCCCAAGGTCATCGCCGAGGAGGTCGCCTCCCGCGTCGACCCGGGCATGGCGGCCAAGGTGGAACGGCGGCTGGCCCAGGCCGCCGACGCCTTCGAGCGGGACCACCTGCCCGACGCCCTGCGCATCCTCCGGCCGCTGAGCAAGGAGGCCCCAGGCGTTCCCGCGGTGCGGGAGCTGACCGGCCTGGCCCTGTACGCCACCGGCCAGTGGGCGGCGGCCACCAAGGAGCTGGAGGCGTTCCGGGATCTGACCGGGTCGGTGGAGCAGCATCCGGTGCTGGCCGACTGCTACCGGGCCCTGAAGCGTTATCCCAAGGTGACCGCGCTGTGGGACGAGCTGCGCGAGGCGTCGCCCAGTGCCGCCCTGGTCACCGAGGGGCGGATCGTGGCCGCCGGTGCCCTGGCCGACCAGGGCGACGTGCGGGGCGCCATCCGGCTGCTCGAGCGGGGGCCGGTACGGCCGAGCGGGCGGGCCGGCGCCCACCACGCCCGGCTCTGGTACGCCCTGGCCGACCTGTACGAGCGGGCGGGCGACGCCCCGAAGGCCCGGGAGCTCTTCGCCCGGGTGGTGGCGCGGGAGCCGGGCCTGGCCGACGCCGCCGAGCGCCTGGCCGCCCTGGGATGACTGTCGCACCCCCTCGGTAGAGTCCCCTCCGGCGCTTCCCCCTCGCCGTAGGCAATGACCCGACGAAGGGGACGAGGCGCATGACGAACGTAGTGGTGCTGATCGGGCGGCTGGCCCGCCCGGCCGAGGCCCGGGAGCTGCCCTCGGGCGACCGGCTGGTGGCCTACGAGGTGACGGTGGACCGGCCCGGGGAGCGGGCCGAGACCGTGCCCGTGGTCTGGATGGGGGCGCCGGCCAGCGCCGCCGACCACGACGTGGACGAGCGGATGGTGGTGGTGGGCCGGGTGCGCCGGCGTTTCTTCCGCGCCGGCGGGGGCACCCAGAGCCGCACGGAGGTGGTGGCCGAGGCGGTGGTCAACGCCAGGCACACCAAGCGGGTGGCTGCCGCTCTCGAGCGGGCCCGGGCCCGGCTGGCCGAGGCCGTGCCCTGACCTGAGGGCGGCGCGGCTCGGTCGGCGGAGAGCCGCCATGTACTCGGTCGGCGGAGAGCCGCCATGGACCCGGTCGGCGGAGAGCCGCCATGGACTCAGCTCAGTCGGCCAGGCGGCGGAACACCATGCCCGTGCGCGGCTTCGGGTGGAAGAAGGTGGTCTTGGTCGGCATCCGGCGCCCGGCCAGGGCGGTCCGGGCGATCTGGCGGACGTCGACCGGGCGCAGGAGCACGGCGGCCGACGCCTGCCCGGAGGCCACCTGGCCGGCCACCGACTCCGGCGAGTGGTTGAAGGCCAGGGTGTGGGACGGGAGGCCGGCCAGGGCCCGGTCGAGGAGGGCGGCGTCGGGCGGCACGTCGTCATCCTCCACGGGGTCACGGGGCAGCAGCAACCACAGCCGCTCGGGGCCCAGGATGAGCGCCAGCCCGCCGGCCTCGGCCATGCGCTCGGGCAGGGTCGACGCCGGCGGGTCGGCCGCGACCGGCTCGAAGAACGGCTCCAGGGCGGCCACCAGGTCGAAGTCCTCGGGCAGGCCGCTGATGACCCGGTGGATGGGCCGCACGCCGGCCTGGCCGTCGGCCAGCTCGCAGACCAGGGCCATCATGAGCTCGGCGTCCCCGGCGTCTGCGGCGTCGCCGCCCCGGGCCGCCCGCCGCTCGTCCCGGTGGGCCAGGGCCACGGCGTACCGGTGGTGGCCGTCGGCAATGACCACCGGCGCCGAGCCCACGGTTGACGACACCGCTTCCACGAGTCCCGGCTGGCTGATCCGCCACAGCCGGTGGTGCACCCCCTCCTCGTCCGTGCACCGGGCCACCGGGGCACCGGCGGAGGCCGAGCACAGCTCGGTGAGCCCCTCGGCCAGGGACAGCCCCCACACCGGCGACAGGTCGGCCCGGCAGGCCCGCAGCAGGCGGAGCCGGTCGTCGCGCACCTTGTGCTGGGTCTCCTCGTGGGGCAGGACGTCACCCTCCCCGGGGGCCACGAGCTCCAGCGCACCGAGCACGCCGACGATCTGGCGGCTGTTCCCGTCGACGTCGTGGTAGCCCATCCGGTAGGCGTAGAAGCCGGGCTCGGGGTCGACCCGCAGGACGCCGGCAGCCAGCCACTCGTCGAAGCGGTGTCCGGCTGCGGTGTAGCGGTCGCGCCCCTCCTCGTCGCGGGGCAGGTCGACGTGGACCACGTTGTAGGGACTGCGGGCCTCGAGGTTCTTCTGCTCCTCCGCCCCGATCACGTCGTAGGGAGGCGCAACCACGTCGTCGAGTTCGACGCGGTCGAGGTCGTAACGGACACCGGCGAAGGGCTCGAAGCGGGGCACATCCTCTGCCTAGCAGAGCGGCGTCACCAGGCCGGATAGGGCTCCGGCTCCGGGGGAGGGGCGACCCGTGACGGGCGTAGCCGGTCCCGCAGGAAGAGGGCCACCACCGCGCCGAACACGAAGCCGCCCACATGGGCCACCCACGCCACCCCCTCGTTGGGATTGGTGAAGAACTGGGTGACGAACCAGAAGCCGAGCAGCCACTTGGCCGGGATGTCACGGAAGAGCACGAGGATGAGCAGGATGATGAGCGACCGGATGCGCACGTTCGGGAACAGCACCAGGTACGCGCCCATCACGCCGGCGATGGCACCCGACGCCCCCACCACGGGAATGGTGCTGTCGGGCTGGACGGCGATGTGCGCGGCCGAGGCGGCCAGCCCGGCCAGCAGGTAGAAGCCGATGTAGCCGGGGATCCTCATGCGGTCTTCGATGTTGTTGCCGAAGATCCAGAGGAAGAGCATGTTGCCGCCCAGGTGGAGCAGGCCGCCGTGGAGGAACATGGAGTACACGAGGGCCAGCCACACCGACTTGTTCGGGAAGACGGCGTCGTCCTCGTCGGACAGCACCTTCCGATCGCAGGCGGTCTCGTCGTCGAACCGGAGGGTGCGGACGACCTCCTCCTCGGTGAGGGGGCGGCCCTGCACCACCTCGCAGGGGATGGCGGCCACCTCGTAGGAGAACCGGGCCTGGCTCTGCTGGTCGTCGTAGGGGCGCTGGACGAAGAAGTACACCCCGACGTTGATGGCGATCAGGATGAGGGTGACCACCGGGAACCGCCGCGTGGGGTTGTAGTCCTTGAGGGGGATCACCGGCGCCGAGCTTAGGCCCGGCCCCAAAC
>JBOGIE010000202.1:0-5633 GCA_050742435.1 Acidimicrobiales bacterium
CCCGACGACCACTACCTGGCCGGCTACGTCGGCGTCGTCCTCGCCGCCCTCGGGCTGATCACCATCCCGGTCCACCTGGCCACCCACCGGGAGCGCGGCGTCCTGCGCCGCTTCCGGTCCTCGGGGCTGAGCGCCGGCGTGCTGGTGGCCAGCGAGCTGATGCTGGGGGCGGTGATGGGAACGGTGGCGGTGGCCGTCGTCCTCCTCGCCGGGTCGGCCCTCTACGGCCTGCAGCTGCCCGAGGACCCCGCCGACGTGCTGGGCTGGTACGTCGCCGGCCTGGTCTGCTTCGCGGCCATCGGCGTGGCCCTGGGCTCGGTCATGCCGTCGGGCCGCTCGGCCAACGCCATCGGCAACCTGGTCTGGGTGCCCATGTTCCTGCTCGGAGGCGGAGGGCCGCCCCGGGCGGTGATGACCTCGGCCATGCAGACGCTCTCCGACGTCCTGCCGCTCAGCCACCTGGTCGGTGGGCTGCGCCTGTCCTGGCTGGGTGCGACCGACGACCCCCATGTCCTGTGGTGGCCGCTGGCCGTGGCCGCCATGGCCGTGGCCGTCGCCGTCGTGACCGCCCGCCGCCGGGCCGGATGACACCTGCTGGGCGTTGCCGTACCTGTTCGGCAGTGGGAGACTGCGGCCAGGCCGAGGGTCGGTGAGGGAGGTCCGGGTGCGGCTGTCCCGTGGCAGGTGGGCGGTGCTGGCGACGGTGGGCGCGTTTGTGGCCGGTGTCGGGGCGGCGGCGTCGGCCTGCGCCAGCCTGGCCACCCTCAACCTCAGCACGGGTACGGGCGAGCCGGGCGCCCATGTGACGTTCACCGGCGCGGCGTTCGCCGTCCCCCGGGCCAGCACCGGGCTGACCCCCACGCCGGTGGTCGTCCACTGGCAGTCCGACGACGGGCCCGTCCTGGCCGAGGCCACGCCCGACCGCTACGGGTCGATCTCGGCGTCGTTCACCGTCCCGGAGGCCCGCCCGGGCACCTACGTCATCGTGGCCGTCCAGAAGACGCCTCGCCGGGTGGCCGGGGCCCCGCCCGACCAGCCGCCCATGCTGTTCGCCGAGCCCGGCACTCCGGCCCGGGCCTCCTTCGAGGTCCTGGCCCCGGGCGCCCGGCCGACGGAGCGGACGGCGCCGCCGGACGCGGCCGACGCCAACGCCGCCCAGCCCCAGCTCGACTCCACCGTGTGGATCGTCCTCACCGCCGCCTTCGGGGCCGTGGCCATGTCCCTGTTCGGCGGCGGGCTGATCGCCTTCATCCACCAGTCCCGCAAGGCCAGGGAGCCGGCCACCGCCCGCTGGATCCCGCCGGGCTGGTAGCCCCGCGGCCGGGGCAGAATGGCCCCATGGCCGCCGCAGTGATCGTCGACGCCGTCCGCACCCCTCTGGGGCGGCGCAACGGGGCCCTGCGCGACTGGCACCCCGTCGACCTGGGCGCCTACGTGCTCCGGGCGCTGGTGGAGCGCAACGACCTCGATCCGGAGCTGGTCGACGACGTGATCGCCGGGTGCGTCAGCCAGACCGGTGAGCAGGCCCTCAACCTGGCCCGGAACGCCGCCCTGGCCGCCGGCTTTCCCGAGACCGTTCCCGGCACGACCGTCGACCGCCAGTGCGGCTCGGGCCAGCAGGCCCTCCACTTCGCCGCCCAGGGGGTCATGGCCGGCGCCTACGACGTGGTCATCGCCGCCGGGGTGGAGTCCATGAGCCGGGTGCCCATGGGGTCGACCATCCTCAACGGGCCGGGCAAGCCGTTCGGCCCCCAGATGATCCAGCGTTACCTGCCGGCCGGAGGGCTGGTGCCCCAGGGGCTGGCCGCCGAGCGGGTGGCCCAGCAGTGGTCGCTGTCCCGCGAGGCGCTCGACGCCTACAGCCTGGAGAGCCACCGCCGGGCGACCCGGGCCACCGACGAGGGCCGCTTCGCCCGCGAGGTCGTGCCGGTGACAGTGGAGACCCCCACCGGCAAGCGCCAGTTCCAGGTCGACGAGGGGATCCGGCGCGACACCAGCCGGGAGGCCCTCGCCGCCCTCAAGCCGGCCTTCGTGCCCGACGGGGGGACGGTGACCGCCGGCAACGCCTCCCAGCTGAGCGACGGGGCGGCGGCCGTGCTGGTCATGAGCGAGGAGCGCGCCGCCTCCCTGGGCCTGGCGCCCCGGGCCCGCTTCGTGTCCTTCGCGGTGTGCGGCGCCGATCCCCTCACCATGCTCACCGCCACCATCCCGGCCACCACCACCGTCCTGGCCCGGGCCGGCCTGACCCTCGACCAGGTCGACGTGGTCGAGGTCAACGAGGCGTTCGCCTCGGTCGTGCTGGCCTGGGCGGCCGAGCACCGCCCGGACATGGAACGGGTCAACGTCAACGGAGGCGCCATCGCCCTGGGCCACCCGCTCGGGTGCTCGGGCACCCGCCTGACGGCCACCCTCCTGGGCGAACTCGAGCGCGCGGGTGGGCGCTACGGGCTCCAGACCATGTGCGAGGGCGGGGGCATGGCCAACGCCCTGGTGATCGAGAGGCTCTGACGCGGTGATCTGGTTCCTGTTCAAGGTGTTCCTGGCCATCGTCGCCTTCGTGGTCATCATGCGGCTGGGCATGATCATCCTGGGCGGGCTGGCCCGGCCGCACCCGCCGCCGGACTCGGGTGAGATCCGCCGGGTGAACCTTCGCTACCGGTGCTCTATCTGCCTGGCCGAGGTGAAGATGGTCCAGGCCACCGAGGACCTGCCCATGCCGCCCCGACACTGCCAGGAGGACATGGACCTGGTGGCGCCCACGTTCGAGTAGGCGCGCCGATTTCCCCAGCCTGTGTATAACGCTGGGGGTAAAGGAACCGGTGAAGTCCCTAGTGGAACTTGGTGGCGGTGATGAACCCGATGGTGATCAACACCAGGCCCACGAGGAGGTACATGTTGCTGGGCTCGTCGCCCGGCAGCAGGCTCACGTAGTTGGCCAGGATGACCAGCATCCCTAGGCCCAGGCTGGCGAACATGACGATCGGCACCCAGCGGGGGCTGACCTTCTCGGAGCGGGGCACCGGGGGCGTGTAGCGCCCGGTGGCCTTGGGCGTGACCCGGCCGGAGGGCGCGGCGCCCGGCTTTCCCGACTTCTGGGCCTTCTTGGCGTGGGGGGGCTTGACCGGCTTGGGCACGGAACCGAAGGCTAACGCGCCGGGTACGGTCGAGTCATGCCGCGGGTGCTGGTGATCGACAACTACGACTCCTTCGTCTACAACCTCGTCCAGTACCTGGGGGAGCTGGGGGCCGAGCCCGCCGTCTACCGGCCCGACGAGATCTCCCTGGAGGCCATCGAGGCCCGGCGGCCCGACGCCCTGGTGATCTCCCCCGGCCCGGGTCGCCCGGAGGACGCCAAGCTGGCCAACGCCGCCATCGAGCGCCTGGCCGGGCCCCGGGCCGCCCTCGGGCAGGGCACCATGCCGATCCTCGGGGTGTGCCTGGGCCACCAGTGCATCGGCCAGGTGTACGGGGCCGAGGTGGTCCGAGCCCCGGCCGTGGTCCACGGCAAGACGTCGCAGATCCGCCACCGCGGCCAGGGGGTGCTTACCGGGCTGGCCGACCCCTTCGAGGCCACCCGGTACCACTCCCTCCTCGTCGACCGGGCCACGGTTCCGCCCGAGCTGGAGGTGACGGCCGAGACCGAGGACGGCCTGGTCATGGGCCTGCGCCACCGGGAGCTGGCCGTGGAAGGGGTCCAGTTCCACCCTGAGTCCATCCTCACCGCCGACGGCCGCCGGCTGCTGGCCAACTTCCTGGCTCAGGCTGCGGGTTCCTAGCCCGGCCGGACCCCTACGGGATGGTGGTCGGCGGGGGCGTCGTCGAGGTCGACGGCGGCCGGGTGGTGGTGGTCGGCGGGAAGATGGTGATGGTGACCGGGGGCATCGTCGTCGGCGCCGCGGTGGTGGCCGGCGCCTGGGTGGTGGTCGGCGCCGGGCCGGACGAGACGATCATGGTCACCGTGCTGTTGCGCTCCAGGGGGGTGCCGGCGGCCGGCTCGGTGCGGACGACGAGGCCGGCCTCGAAGTCGCTGCTGTTCTCGGGGCGCGACGTGGTGCGGAACCCCGCCTGGCCCAGCAGGTTGGCGGCGTCACTGGACGATCGCCCCCGCACGTTGGGGACGGGGATCTGCTCCACCCCTTCGGACACGGTGAGGGTCACGACCGATCCCTTGGGCTCCCGGTTCCCGGCCGCCGGTGCCTGCTCGATGACTGTGCCCGGATCCCGGTCGCTGTTGACCTCGTTGACCTCGACCCGGAACCCGGCGCCGGTCAGCGTCTCGCGGGCCGCCTCGAGCATCCGGCCCCGGACGTCGGGCACCTCTTGGATGGGCGCGCCGGAGCTGACCGAGATGGTGATGGTCGTCCCCCGCCGCACCCGGGTGTTGGCCAGCGGTTCCTGCCCGGTCACCCGGCCGACCGGGTTGACCTCGTCCTGCACCTCCCGTACCTGCGGTTCCAGACCCAGGTCGCGCAGCTCGCGCTCGGCGTCGGCCCGGTCCCTGCCGATGACCAGGGGGACGGTGACCTCCTGCACCCCGCCCACGCCCAGTTGCCGGCTGAGCAGGAACAGGAGGCCGCCCAGGACGGCCAGGGCGGCGACCAGGATGATGATGTAGGTGCTGGTCCGGGCCCGGGGCCGCTCCTCGTACTGGACGTAGGTCTCCCCGGCGGTCACCACCCGGGTGCCCTCGAGGCCGGGCTGGACCACCGTGGTGTCGGCGCCCGCCAGCCCCGTGGCACCGTCCCGGGCCATGACGCCGGTCACCGCGGCGGCGGGCAGGAGCGGCTCGACCGAGACGGTCTGGCCCTGGCTGAAGCGCAGGAGGTCGGCCCGAAGGTCCTCGGCGCTGCTGTAGCGGTTGGCCCGGTTCTTGGCCATGGCCTTGGCCACGATGGCGTCGAAGACCGGGGGGACGTCGGGGTTGTGCTGGCTGGGCGGGACGGGGTCCTCCCGCACGTGCTGGTAGGCGATGGAGACGGGGTTGTCGCCGGTGAAGGGAGGCCGGCCCGAGACCATCTCGTAGAGGACCACGCCGAGGGAGTAGACGTCGGTGCGGGGGTCGACCACGTGGCCCTGGGCCTGCTCGGGCGAGAAGTAGGTGGCCGTCCCCATGACCGCCCCGGCCTGGGTCAGGCTCTCGGCCGGGTCCCCGGCCCGGGCGATGCCGAAGTCGGTGACCTTGACCTGGCTGGTGGTGATCAGCACGTTGCCGGGCTTCACGTCACGGTGGATGACGCCGTGGACGTGGGCGAAGTGCAGGGCGGCGGCGATGTCGGCGCCGATCTCCGCCGCCCGGTTGGCCATCAGCGGGCCCTGGCGGCGGATGACGTCGCGGAGGGTCAGCCCGTCGACGTACTCCATGACGATGAAGTAGGTGCCGTCCTCCTCGCCCCAGTCGTAGATGGAGACGATGTTGGGGTGGTTGAGGTTGGCCGCCGAGCGGGCCTCCCGCCGGAACCGCTCGACGAAGGAGCGGTCGGAGGCGAACTCCGGGAACAGCACCTTGAGGGCCACCGGCCGGTCGAGCAGGAGGTCACGGGCCAGGTACACCTCGGCCATGCCGCCGCGGGCCAGGTGCCGCACGATCTGGTAGCGGCCGGTGAAAACCTGAGAGGCCACCAAAGCAGCCTAGG
>JBOGIE010000203.1:0-5600 GCA_050742435.1 Acidimicrobiales bacterium
GACCAGCGGACCGAGCACGGCATCCCCGACGAGCGGGCCGACCAGGTGCTCCTGGTGGGGACGTTCGAGTCGCCCACCGACCTCCAGCGCCTGCTGGTCAGCGTGGAGCACGAGCTCAAGGGGTTCGGCTACGGCCGCCCGGTGCACGTCGTGGTGAACGACGACAGCGGGGGCGAGGCCAGGTCCCGCAACCAGGAGATCTTCGCCGAGGCCGCCCGTTCCGGGCTGCGCGTGTCGGAGTGGGGCGGCGAGGCCAAGAAGGCCCTGCTCGACCGCATCAACGCCGAGGCCTTCCCGGACGGCTCTTTCGACGTGAACGACCTGGCCGGGGTGCGCAAGCCGGGGGAGAAGGGCATCCCCTACGGCCGGCTGCGGAACTTCCTGCGCCTGGCCGGGCTGGTCGAGCTGCGCGAGCACGGGCTGGACGACCCTGTCTTCACCTGGCTGGACCAGGACAACGAGCTGGGCGCCCTCGTCCTCACCCGGGCCGGCACCCTGTCCAAGCGCCACGTCTTCAACTTCTTCGACCAGAAGAGCGACATCTTCGACGACTCCCGGGTACTGGTCGGCGGCGGCGGCTACACCAACGACGCCCTGGAGGGCGTGGAGAAGTTCTGGGTGGCATGGGGCATCCTGCACACCACCCTCGGCCTGGCCCAGGAGCACGCGCCCCATGCCCCGGCCGTGCTCACCTCCCAGGCCGACATCACCCGGTTCCGCCCCTGGGACCAGCCCGACACCCTCGAGCGGCTGCCGCGCGAGGGCGAGGACGTGGAGACCATGGCCGACCAGTTCCTGCTGCTGATGAACACCCTCGTGGGGACGTTCCGCGGCAAGTACGACAACCAGGTGCAGATCTACCACCCGTGGACCTACGGCGACGTGGTCCCCGAAGAGGAGCGCCTGGTCGAGGAGATGCGGG
Organism: Acidimicrobiales bacterium; assembly: GCA_050742435.1. Taxonomy (GTDB): domain Bacteria; phylum Actinomycetota; class Acidimicrobiia; order Acidimicrobiales; family AC-14; genus CADCTB01. Next base: position 923 of record JBOGIE010000203.1, read on the forward strand.
CCTTTGCCGGCATGCCCGGGGGCAACACCAGCTTCCGGTCCAAGGTGCTGGCCAGTCCGATCCCGTTCATCACCGTGTGCGGGCGGGGCGAGGACATCTTCCACCTGTGGCAGCTCGAGGGGGCCCACGGGCCCGGCTCCATCTTCCTCACCCACACGCCGGCCCTGCACACCCGGAACGTCAAGGCCGGCCGGGGCAACCTGATGTCGGAGATCCTCAACTCCTACAACGGCCGCATCTTCCGGGAGCCCCCGTACCTGTGGGCCGCCCTGTCGTCGCTCTACTCGGGCCAGCCCATGGCCGACGTCGAAGCCGACACCGCGGAGCGGATCGAGGGCCTGCGCGAGGAGGCCAAGGCCAGCATGGGCGCGGTGAGCGCGCTGGCCGAGGCGCTCGAGCCCTACGTCGACGAGAAGGGCGAGTTCTGGTGGGTGGCCAAGGCCCAGGACGACCCCCGCTGCGCCGAGGTCCTCGGCACCCTGCGGAACGTCGTGGCCGAGTTCAAGGACGTCGAGAAGTACCACCGCATGGCCGACGAGGAGCTCCTCACCCTGGACGACGTCAAGGACCTGACCGCCGAGTTCATGGCCGCCTACCCGCACTGGGAGACGGTGGTGGAGCGCGTCGGGGGCCTGCGGTTCGGGCTGGCCGAGGAGGAGGCGTCGCGCCTGGCCGCCACCCGGCCGATGGAGACCTACGGGTCGCCGCTGCGGGCGGACGGGGACCGGACGACCACGGTCTCCCGGCGGACCCGGGCGGCCGAGCCCACGGTGCTGGGCGAGCCGGTCGACGACCTTCCCTGGCAGGAGGCGCTGACCTCGGCGCTGCTGCTGTTCCGGCGCTACGAGCAGGGCCGGGCCGAGGGCGGAGCGCCCCTGGCATGGGACGAGGGGGTCACCCGCCTCCGTGAGGTGTTCGGCCACTTCGCCGGCCAGCTCGACGAGGTGCCCGAGTTCCTGTGGACCCGACTGTTCCGGGACGCCCTGCTCGTCCCTCACTCCGACCCGTACCGGGCGGTGAGCGAGCTGCTGGACGCCGAGGGCGGCGACGCCGAGCCCGACAGGATCGCCGAGGACCACCAGGTCGACGTGGCCCTGCTGCGCCAGGCGACCGCGCCCGAGGTGGCCGCCACACCTGGCTGAGCCGGGCTCATATCGACCGGGGCGGCGGTACGCTCGACCCCGGCAACCGTCCGGTGGACAGAACAGGATCCTGCATTGCCGCGAAGCGAGGACGAACCTCAGCCTCGTCGCACCGGGCGAATCCGCCAGGTGGTCCGCATCGCCGTGTCCCTCGGGCTGGCCGTGGCCATCTTCGCCTACGTGCTGGGCTCGGCGGCCGACTTCTCCGAGGTCCGGGACGCCATCTCGTCCATGACAGGGCTGGAGCTGCTGACCCTCGGCGTGGCGGCCGTCTGGAACCTGGCTACGTACTGGCTGGTCGTCGTGGCCGCCACGCCGGGGCTCACCTACCGGCAGGCGTTCGTGCTGGTCGAGTCGACGACCGCGGTGGCCAACGCCGTGCCCGGGGGCAGTGCGGTGGCCGTGGGCCTCACGTACGCCATGCTGGGATCGTGGGGGTTCTCCCGCTCCCGGAGCACGCTGTCGGTGATCGTCTCGGGCCTCTGGAACAACTTCGCCAAGCTGGGGCTGCCGGTCCTGGCCCTGGCGCTGGTGGCCATGCAGGGCAACGCCAGCCCGGCCCGGGTCACCGCCGGGCTCTTCGGCATCGCCGCCCTGGTCGGCTCGATCACGGTGTTCGCCCTCATGCTGCGCCGGGAGGAGTACGCCCGCCGGGTCGGCGACGCCGCCGCCCGGATGGCGACGGGCGTCCGGCGGCGCCTGGGGAAGGGGCCGGCCGAGGGATGGGGTGACGCCACCGTCAAGTTCCGGTCCCGCACCATCGGCCTGGTCAGCCACGCCTGGCGCCGTCTCACCGTCACCACGGTGGTCAGCCACCTGTCGCTGTTCCTCGTCCTGCTGATCGCCCTGCGCCACATCGGGGTGTCCGACGACGAGGTGCGCTGGGTCGAGGTCCTGGCCATCTTCGCGTTCGTCCGCCTCCTGACGGCCATCCCCATCACGCCGGGAGGCCTCGGGGTGGTCGAGCTCGGTCTGATCGCCGGGCTGGACTCCGCCGGCGGGGACAACGCCGAGGTGGTGGCCGCGGTGCTGATCTTCCGGGCCCTCACCTACCTGCTGCCCATCCCGCTCGGTCTGCTGACCTACCTGTTCTGGCGGCGGAACTCCTCGTGGAGGGACTCCGCCCCGCCGCTCAGCCCGGCGCTGGCGCCGGCCGGGAGCCCCCGGCCGTGACCGTCCGGCTGGCCCGTACCCGCCGGGGCGACGGCACGGCGCTGCCTGTGCCGCCGGTGGTACGCCTCCGGCGCGACGTCCTCTGGCTGGTGGCCGGCGCGGTGATCCTTCTCCTCAGCGCCCTGCCCGTCGACGAGCACTCCCTCAGCGGAGCCGAGCGGTCGGTGTTCGGGGCCATGAACCAGATCCCCGGCGTGCCGTTCGCCCCGGTGTGGCTCCTCATGCAGGCCGGCAACGTGGCCGCCGTCCCGGTGGCGGCCGGGGCGGCGGCCGTGGTCCGCCGGTTCCGGCTGGCCGTCGGCCTGCTGGCGGCCGGGGCCCTGGCCTACGCCGGCGCCAAGGTGGTTAAGCAGTTCATCACCCGGGGCCGACCGTCGACCCTGGTCGACGACGTGGAGTTCCACGGGGCGGTGGCCCACGGCCTCGGCTTCGTATCGGGCCACGCCGCGGTGGCCGTGACCCTGGTCGCCGTGGCCTTCCCCTACCTCGGCCGGCGGGGCCGCTGGCTGGCCGGGGGGCTGGCGCTGTTCGTGTGCGTCGCCCGGGTGTACGTGGGCGCCCACCTGCCCCTGGACGTCGTGGGCGGGGCCGCCCTGGGCCTGCTGGTGGGTGCCGCCGTGCGCCTGGGGCTCGGGAGGCCGGCATGCTCCTGAACCACCGCCGGGCCCTGCGCCTGGTCGGCGTCCTGGGCGTGGTCACGGTCGTCGTCTTTCTCGTGGTGGGGACCGACCCCAACCGGGGGTTCGTGCAGGACATCGACGACGGGTTCCTGGAGACCATGGTCGACGCCCGGTTCACCCCGTTGGTGTGGCTGGCCGAGGCCATGGCGTTGGCCGGAAGCGTGTGGGTGAACTGGCCGGTGCGGGTGGTGGTGATGGTCCTGCTGGGGGCCAAGCGGCGGTGGTTGCAGCTCAGCGCATTCGTCCTGGCCGTCGCCACGTCCGAGCCGCTCATCGGCCTGCTCAAGGCGCTCTACGAGCGCCCCCGGCCGCCCGAGGGCCTGTTGAGCACCGACAGCTTCTCGTTCCCGTCAGGTCACGCCGTCGCCGGGGCGGTCACCGCGGTGGGCATCGTGATCGTCCTCCTCCCGCCCGGCCCCCGTCGCTGGCGGTGGGAGGTGCAGGCCGCGGTCTTCGCCGGGCTCATGGCCCTCAGCCGGACCTACCTGGGCGTGCACTGGCTGTCCGACGTGGTGGCCGGCACGCTCCTCGGGGTCACCGTGGCCGTGGGCTGGCCGGCCCTGCTCCAGGAGATCCGGGAGCGGCGCATGCGCTCGCGGGCCGTGGCCGCGGGGAGCCTGCCGCCACCGGCCGACCTGGCCCCGGAGGCCCTGTGAACGGAGCCACCGGCCGGGTCCGGACCTTCGTCGCCCTGTCGGTCCTGGCCGGGACCCTGCTCCCCCTGCGCCGCGACCGGATCGGGCGTCGCGAGCAAGGGGCGTTCCGCGCCGTCAACGGGCTTCCCGACCCGCTCTTCCGGCCCCTCTGGACGGTCATGCAGCTGGGGGCGTTGGGCGCGGCGCCGGCCACCGCCGGGGCGGCCCTCCTGGCCCGGAACCGCCCCTTGGCCGCCCGCCTGGTCACCGGGGGGACGGTGGCCTGGGCGCTGGCCAAGGTGGTCAAGCGGCTGGTCCGCCGGGGCCGGCCCAGCATGCTGCTGGCCAGCGTCCGGTGCCGGGGACGGGAGGCCAGCGGGCTGGGCTACCTCTCCGGCCACGCCGCGGTGGCGACCGCCCTCACCGCCGCCGCCTACCCCCACCTCGGCGGGCGGGGAAGGCGGGTGGCGCTCGTCCTGGCGTCGCTGGTCGGCCTCTCCCGCATCTACGTGGGCGCCCATCTGCCCCTCGACGTGGCCGGCGGCGCCGCCCTGGGGCTCCTGGTCGACGGGGCCTCGGCGACCGTCCGGCGGCGGGGTGAGCCCGGATGAGGCGGTCAGGCCCTGCCCAGGCCGTGGCGGACCAGCCACTCGCGCGCCGCCTCGGCCGGGGCGGCGCCCTCGACGTCCACCCGCCGGTTCAACCCGATCAGCTCCTGGGTGGTCAGCACCCGGCTGACCTCGTCGGCAGCCCGGCGGAGGGCGTCGCCGTGGCGCTCCAGCACCGGGGTGCGGACCACCGGCACCACGTTCTCCGCCGGCTGGAGGCCACGGTCGTCGGCCAGGAGCACCAGGTCGCTGGTGGCGACGGCCGGGCTGGTGGTGAACAGCAGGCCCACGTCGATCTCGTCGCCCTCCAGGGCGCCGACGGTGAGCGGGCCGCCGGCGTCGAGCGGGCGGAACTCCTTGAAGCTCAGCCCGTACACCGCGGTGAGCCCGGCCAGGCAGAACCGGCGTTCGGGGCACTCGGGCGGCGCGCCGAACACCAG
>JBOGIE010000204.1:0-5596 GCA_050742435.1 Acidimicrobiales bacterium
GCCCGAGAACCGGCCGTTTCCTTGCCATAGAAGGACTTTCGCGGCCACCCCGCGAATCTCCTGCAAAGAACTACAAGTTTCTCGACCACATCGAACCGCCGCCATGTGCGGAACACGGGACTAGCCGGCCACGCCCCGGCCGGCGCGGAGGCTGGCGTAGGGCACGACGAAGAACCCGGGGTACCCCTCGGTCAGCCGGCCCGGCTCGGCGGCCAGCAGGTCCCCGTCGTTGACCCTGGTCCAGTACCGGTACTCCCGGGGAATCCCGCCCCACTTGGTCTTGAACCGGATCAGGTTCTCCTGGCTGACCCAGCTGCCCCCCCAGTTCCACCAGCGCAGGCCCCGAGCGGCGGCGTCGACCAGGGCCCGGTGGAGGATGGCGGCCATGGGCTGCTCGGACCGGCGGTCGGGCCGGGTGGCGGGCACGTAGTACTCCGCCGCCGCGCCGTACCAGAAGACCAGGAGGGCGGCGACCACCTCGTCGCCGATGCGGGCGACGTAGACGTCGTAGTCGTCGCCGGGGCGGAAGCACCGTTGCACGGCCGCGAAGAACTCGGGCGACTTGGCCCGGCCGCCGATGGCGTCCATGCCGGCCCGGTGCATCTCCTCCAGCGGCCCGAACCCCGACCCGTTGTCGACGTCGACCTGCACCCCGCTGCGGCCCGCCTTGGCCACGTTGCGGCGGGCCGAGCCGTCGATCAGCGCCGTCAGCCGCTCGTCCGGGTCCCCCTCGCCGGACAGGGGCGTCATGCACCCGATCCGGACGTCAGCCACGTCGTGGACGGGTGGATCGGCGCCGGTGTCGAGAGGGTTGGCCACCACGGTGGCCGCGGCCACGCCGGTGCCCGCCATCCGGTCGTACCAGGCGCCCAGGGCGGCCCGGGCCGCCGGGGTGGCGACCAGGACGCCCCCGTTGCTGCCGAAGTAGGGCAGAGAGTTGAGGACCGTCCCGTACGGGCCGTCGGCGGCCATGACGGGCAGCACGCCCACGACGCCACCACCGCCCAGGGCCACGCCGTAGCGGGGCCCGGCCCCCAGGAGGTCGACGAGGAAGTCGCGGAACCGCAGCGAGTGGTAGATCAGGGCGTGCGGGTGGTGGGCGACGAAGTGCTCGTAGGCCTCCTCGCCGTCCGGGCCGAGCTCGACCACGTCGACAGCACCGGGCACGTTCCGACAGTAGCCCCGGGATGTTGCGGACCCGGAGGCCCCGGTGCAGGGTTGGGCCTCGTGGCGCCCAAGCTCCTGTCCCTCGACACCGGGTACTCGCTGGCCCTGATCCGGGCCCGGCGCCTGGAGTCGGTCTTCCGCAGCCGCGACCTGGACGGCTTCTTCGAACACGTGTGGGACGTCCATCCGATCGTCGGCGCCAGCCCCGAACACGACCCGTCCACCGCGGTGGGGCGGCCGGCGGCCGCCCCCCTGATCCCCGGCCACACCATGGTCGAGGGCCGGGTCGGCCGCTTCGCCGCGCTCTCGCGCGTGCCCCTCCTCAACCTGGCCCTGGCCCAGGCCCAGCTGCTCGTCCACCTGCTCCGCCTGATCCGGCGTGAGCGGGTGTCGCTGGTCAACGCCAACGACCCCCTCTACACCGGCCTCCTGGGCCTGGCCCTGGCCCGGGCCAACCGGATCCCGCTGATGATCACCGTGGTGGCCAACCACGACATCGCCTACGCCGAGCAGGGCCTGCTCGCCTATCCCCGCCTGTTCCGGCGCCGGTCGATCGAGAAGAAGGTCGAGCGCTTCGTCTTCTCCCGCGCCGACCTGGTGGCGGTCGGCAGCGAGGACAACCGGGGCTTCGCGGTGTCCAACGGCGCCCGGCCGGAGCGCATCGCCTTCTTCCGCTACGGGGACCTCGTCGACCCCGTCCACTGGGTCGACCCGGCCGAGCGCCCGTCCGTGCGCGACGAGCTCGGCCTGGGCGACCGCCCCTTCCTCATCACCGTCAGCCGGTTCGAGCCCATCAAGCACACGGCCGACACCCTCACCGTCCTGGCCGCCGCCCGCGGCCGCGTCCCCGCGCTGGCCGCGGTCGTGGTGGGCGACGGCGTCCTCCGGCCCCGGCTGGAGGCCCAGGCCCGCCAGCTCGGGATCGAGGATGCGGTGGTCTTCGCCGGCATCCGCGACCAGGCGTGGATCGCCCGGGCCCTCAGCTCGGCCGACGTGGTGGTATCGGCGGTGACCGGCCGGGCCCTGGTCGAGGCCTCGCTGAGCGGCACGCCGATCGTCGCCTACGACTTCGAGTGGCAGTCCGAGTTCGTGCTCGACGGGGAGACCGGGTTCGTCGTCCCCCACCGCGACACCGACGCCATGGCCGCCGCCGCCTGCCGGCTCCTGGAGGATCCGGCCCTGGCCGCCCGTCTGGCCGCCGCCGCCCGGGCCCGCACCAGCGAGCTGTGGGACCCGGCCGCCAACCGGGCCGAGCGGCGGGCCCGGCTGGCCGAGCTGATCGGCGTCCCGGCCGGCGACCCGGTCAGGTGACCTGACCGTCGATCGACACGCTGGCCGCGTAGTCGCCGAAGTCGTTGCCGGCCACGGTGGCGGGAGGGGAGTCGATGAGCTCGACCGCCGCCGTCTGCCCGCAGCCCACCTCCCGGAACCGGACCACGTTGCCCTCGACGGTGAGGTCCTTCACCCGCTCGGCCTGGACGAACCAGCCGATGAGGTCGAAGCGGTTGTTCCGCACCGTGTAGCCCGTGCGGTACAGGGGCGGGTCGGTCGGCCCCGGCGTGCGGATCCAGATCGAGCCGGCGCAGGCGCCCGACGGGGCGGCCATCACGTTGCCTTCGATCACGATGTTCCCGACGAGGGGGTCGCTGCCGATCCCGCCGTTGGCGAAGGCCTGGGCGTGGATGTTCTCGAAGGTGTTGCGCAGGATGCGGATGTCACGACCCATGAACCCGGGATGGTCGACCTCCACGTCGATCCCCACCTCCGGCCCGTCGGCGATGTGGTTGTCGGCGATGAGCGCCCCGTCCAGGTTGGTGACGCCGATCAGCATGCGGCCGGCCCGCTCGATGCGGGAGTTGGTGATGGTGAGGTCGGTCACCGGCGCCCCGTCCCAGCCCACGTCGGGGTCGAGCGTGCCCTGGGCCTCCACGCCGTCGCTGAGGACGTCGTGGACGTGGACCCGGTCGAGGGTGAGGCCGGCCGTGCTCTCCAGGTTGAACCCGTGCTGGCCGTACCCGTCGAGCTCGGGCGGGGGGGCGGCGTTGCCGCACTGCCCGGGCGTGCACGCCCCGACCACCTCCATGTCCCGGAAGGTCAGGCCGCTCCCCCGCCGGATCCGCCAGTTCGACCGGAACCACGTCCGGTTCTTCTCGGTGGTGACGATCCGGAAGCTGGCCCCGTTGCCGGCGAAGGTGAGGCGGTGGCGGTCGACCACCCACAGGGTGTCGTCCTGGCCGTAGCAGCCGCCGGGCTGGAACTCCACAGTGGCGCCGTCGGGCACGGTGGCCAGGAACGCCGACAGCTCGCCGTCCACGGGTCGCGAGCAGTCGCTCGGGATCGACGGCGGCACCCGGACGACCGCCGGCCGGGCCGGCGAGGACGGCCCGCCGTCGTCCCGGGCCAGCCACAGCACGGTGGCCCCCAGGAGCACGGCCGCCACCACGCCAAGGGCCACGGGCACGGCCACCCCGCCGACCACCGTCCGGCTCGGAGTCATCTCCGGTACGAAACTACCGGGTAGCCTGGGCCGGCCGGCCCCGGGTCACCAGCTCCTTCACCGTGGTCAGGAAGGCGACGAAGTCCGAGGGGCGGGGCACGAACCCGCCCAGGTCGTGCCCGTCCCGCCGGTAGAAGGCCAGGGCGATGGCGAGGCCCAGGGCCGGAGAGACGGCCGCGGCCAGCGCCGCCCCCTCGGCGCCCAGGGGGCCGATGAGCAGCAGGTCGAGGACCAGCATGGCCAGGAAGCTGGTGGCGAAGGACACGAGCAGGGGCCGGGGGACGCCCCGGGCGGCGGCGGCGCGGCACAGCAGCCACTGCCCGCTCCACAGGATGCCGGCGGGCACGAGGATCAGCGTGGGAACGATGGCCGGCGAGTACTCCGACCCGAAGGCGAGGGGGATCACCACCGGCGAGGCGGCGGCCAGGAGCGCGCCCACGAAGACGGCGGAGGCCATCCCCACCCGGACCACCTGGCGGGTGAGGGCGGCCGCCTCCTCCTCGCCCAGGACGGCGAGGCGGGGAAAGGAGGCGTAGGACACGGCGATGGGGGCCGAGCCGACCAGGGCGCCGATGGTCAGGGCCACGCTGTAGCCGCCGGCCTCGGCCGCGTCCCCCAGCCGGTAGACGAGCAGCAGGTCGAGGCGAGCGGTGAGGAGCACGAGCAGGTTCGACACCTGGAGGGCGACGCCCAGGCGGAACGCCTCGGGCAGGTAGCTGCGCGTGAACCGCGGGCGCAGGCCGATGCCCGCCCGGTGGAGCACGACGACCGTCCCCCCGAGGCCCAGCACCGCGCCCAGCACGGAGGCCAGGATGGCCGCCCCCATCCCGTCGCCCCGCACGGCGAGGAGGAACCACAGGGCGACCGTCCCCGCTCCGGTGGCGAGCACGGACAGCGCGGCGACGGCCACCATGCGCTCCCGGGCGACCAGGAAGGCGACGATCGTCGTGTAGCAGGTGTTGAGGACGACGAGCAGGCTGCCGAGGACCACCGCGGTGCCCCGCTCCGGGTCGGCGCTCTCCAGGGCGGCGGTGGCGACGACCCAGAACACCAGGCCGGCGCCCACGCTCAGCGGCACGAGGGCGAACATCGTCCCGGAGACCGCGGTGGCCAGCGAGGCCTTCCCCCGCCCGGCGAGGACGATGGCCGCCTCGCCCAGGCCGGCCCCGAAGATCTGGATCATGAGCCCGGCGAGGAGCAGCAGGCTGGAGTAGTAGCCCTTGCCGGCTGGGCCGAGAAGGCGGGCGGCCACGGTGGCCGCCACCAGGGCGAAGGCCACCCCCAGGAGGTCGGCGACCAGCCGGGCCATGGAGTTCTGCTTGAGCGACGGGAGCACCGGCGCCCCACCCTCGGCAGCGGGGTCGAGAGGGCCGGATGAGCTCTGCATTGGTCGAAGACGCCCGTGCACGCGCGGCGCCCGTTCAGCGTAGTGGCCCGCCCCGGCGGGGCCCGGGCCGGGGCGCGGGTGGGACGGCCGGGGGCAACGGGTAGTGTCGGACCGGTGAGGCGGAGCTATCTGGTCACGGGCGGCGCCGGCTTCATCGGGTCCCACCTCGTCGAGGCGCTCCTGGCCCGCGACGAGATGGTCGTGGCCTTCGACAACCTGTCCACCGGCCGGCTGCGCAACCTGGACCACCTGGGCAACCACCCGAACCTGCGGTTCGTCCACGGCTCGGTGCTGGACGAGCTGGCCGTCGACGAGCTGATGCACAAGTGCGACGTGGTCGTGCACCTGGCCGCCGCGGTGGGCGTGAAGCTGATCGTCGAGGAGCCGCTCCGGTCCTTCACCACCAACATCCGGGGCTCCGAGATCGTCATCGAGTCCGCCTTCCGCCACCGCCGGCCCATCCTGCTGACCAGCACCTCGGAGATCTACGGCAAGAACACCGCGGTGCCGCTGAAGGAGGAGGACGACCGGGTCCTGGGCACGCC
>JBOGIE010000205.1:0-1687 GCA_050742435.1 Acidimicrobiales bacterium
CCAGACCAGCAGCTCCCGGCCGCTCCAGACCGCGGCCGGGGCGGTGCGGGCGCTGAGCGGGGGCGTCGGCATCGGCCGCCAGCGGTCGGCGGCCGGGTCGTAGGCCGCCCCGTCGTCGAACAGGCCGCTGCCCAGGGTGTTACCGCCCCAGACGAGGAGCTCCCGTCCCGTCCACACCGCGGCCGGGTCGTTGCGCCCGGTCAGCGGCGAGGTGGCGATGGTGCGCCAGCGGTCGGCGGCCGGGTCGTAGGCCGCGCCGTCGACGTGCTCCTGGCCGGCGGCCGGGTCGATCCCGCTCCAGACCACCATCTCCCGCCCCGTCCACGCGGCCACGCCCCGGGAGCGGCCGGTCAGCGGCGAGGTGGCCATGGTGCGCCAGCGGTCGGCGGCCGGGTCGTACGCCGCTCCGTCGACGTAGGTCTCGCCCCCCTCGCCGCCACCCCACACCAGGAGCTCCCGACCGCTCCACACCGACATCGCCCCGCCGCGGGCCCGCAGGGGGCTGGCGCTCAACGGCCGCCACCGGTCGCGGGCGGGGTCGTAGGCCGCGCCGTCGCCCAGGGCGCCCTCGGCGGTGACTCCGCCCCACACCACCAGCTCGGTGCCCGTCCACGCCGTGGCCGCCGGTGATCGCGCTGATAGGGGCGACCGGGCCAGCTCGCGCCACGCGTCGGCCGCGGGCCGGTAGGCGCCACCGTCGGCCAGGTGGGGCGCCAGGTCGGTCGGGCAGGCGGCGCCGGCGCAGTTCTCCCCGCCCCACACGAGCAGTTCGGCGCCCGTCCAGGCCACCGCGGCGTTGTACCGCCCGCACAGGCCCGACGCCGCGATCTCCCGCCAGTTGTCGCCGCCGCCCGCCGGGCCGATGCCCACGTCCGGCGCGGTCTCGGTCGGGCACGGGGGCGTAGCGGGTTCGCCGCGGCCGGTGGTCCGGGCCAGCTGGAAGAAGCCGAGGATGCCGACCACGCCGAGGATGACCACGACCGCGCCGAACTTGCTGGAGCGGGGCGCGGGGGGCTTGGTGGCGTGGTCGGGGCACTTCAGCCCGACCGGGGTGCGGATGGCGCACTCCGGGCAGATCGGCGTGTCGCAGGTCACGCAGGTGATGCGCGTCGGCTTGTCGTGGCGGGTGCATCTGAGCTCCGTCGGCGGCTCCACGGCCGGGAAGGCTACCGAGATGAGTATGGGTAGGCTCCTCCGTCATGGCAGAGCCGAACCCGGCCATCGACTCGTATCTGCTCGAAGAGCGGCGGTTCCCCCCGCCCGAGGAGTTCAAGAAGGACGCCCTGGTCGTCGACACGGGGATGTACGACGAGGCCGAGCGGGACTGGCAGGGCTTCTGGGCCAAGCAGGCACTCGACCTGCTCGACTGGGCCGAGGAGTGGCACACCATCCTCGAGTGGGAGCTCCCTTTCGCCAAATGGTTCGTGGGTGGAAAGCTCAACGTGGCCTACAACTGCGTCGACCGCTACGTCGAGGCCGGCCGGGGCGACAAGGTCGCCTACCACTGGGAGGGCGAGCCCGGCGACACCCGCACGGTCACCTACGCCGACCTGCAGGACGAGGTCGGCCGGTTCGCTGCGGTCCTGCGCTCCCTCGGCGTGGCCAAGGGCGACCGGGTGGCCATCTACATGCCCATGATCCCCGAGCTGCCCGTGGCCATGCTGGCCTGTGCCCGCCTGGGCGCGCC
>JBOGIE010000205.1:1787-5577 GCA_050742435.1 Acidimicrobiales bacterium
ACCGCCATCCGGACGTTCATGAAGTGGGGCACCGAGTTCCCCGAGTCCCACGACCTCTCGTCGCTGCGGATGCTCGGGTCGGTGGGCGAGCCCATCAACCCCGAGGCGTGGATGTGGTACTTCGAGCACATCGGCGGAGGCCGCTGCCCGCTGGTGGACACGTGGTGGCAGACCGAGACGGGGGCGATCATGATCTCGCCCCTCCCGGGGGCCACCACCCTGCGCCCCGGCTCGGCCACCTTCCCGCTGCCCGGCATCGCCGCCGAGGTGGTCGACGACCAGGGCAACCCCTGCGCCACCGGCGGCGGGTACCTCACCCTGACTCGCCCGTGGCCCGGCATGCTGCGGGGCATCTACGGCGATCCCGAGCGCTACCGCCAGACCTACTGGTCGCGCTTCGAGGGCCGGTACTTCGCCGGGGACGGGGCCCGGGTCGACCACGAGGGCTACTTCTGGCTCATGGGCCGGGTCGACGACGTGATGAACATCTCCGGCCACCGCGTCTCGACCACCGAGGTGGAGTCGGCGCTCGTCGACCACCCCACCGTCGCCGAGGCGGCGGTGGTCGGGGCCAAGGACGAGACCACCGGCCAGGCCATCATCGCCTACGTCACGCTCAAGGGCGGGATCGAGGCCGACAGCGAGCACGGCGAGGCCCTGCGCAAGCACGTGGCCAAGAAGATCGGGGCCGTGGCCCGGCCCAAGACGGTCATCTTCACCGACGACCTGCCCAAGACCCGCAGCGGCAAGATCATGCGCCGCCTGTTGCGCGACGTCGCCGAGGGCCGGGACCTGGGCGACACCACCACCCTGGCCGACGCCAGCGTGGTCGAGGAGATCAAGCGACGGGCGACGGCCGGCGGCCCCGAAGAGGAGTAGCCGGCTGCCCGACGTCCCCGAGCACTGGCACTGGCGTGAGGGGGCGGTCACGCCCGGTCCCGCGGTCCTGGTCGACATCGACGGAGTGCTGTCCGACGCCACAGGCCGCCAGCACTTCCTCGAGGACCAGGCCAAGCGCAACTGGCGGGCGTTCTTCGACGCGTGCGGTGACGACCCGCTGATCGACGAGGTAGCCCGCCTCCTGGAGCTCCTCGACCGCGACCTGACCGTCCTGCTCCTGACCGGCCGCCCGGTCCGTGTCCAGGAGCGGACCGTGGCTTGGCTCGATCGTTACGGGGTGCGCTGGGACATGCTCATCATGCGCAACGCCGGCGACTACAGCGCCGCTCGTGAGTTCAAGCGCCAGACCGTCGGCGAGCTGCGCAAGTACGGCTTCGACCTCCGCCTGGCCTTCGAGGACGACCGCCGCAACCTCGAGATGTTCCACGAGGAAGGCGTGCCCTGCGTCTACATCCACTCCGGCTATTACGAGTAGGACGGATGGCTGGCTGAACCGCTCGGCGTGCGGCGGGTGCTGCCATGCCCGCCGGCCGGTAAATCGGCCAAGGCGGCCACTCCGGCAAAATGTGCGCGCCTCATCGGGTCGGGGGGTACGATCAGCGCACGTACAAGGGTCGCCGAACGGCGGGGAGGCCCGAACCATGCAACGAACAGCGATTTCCAGGCCGAGGCCACTGATCGGAGCCCACCTGCTCCTGCTCCTGGCCGAGCGGCGCCGGCACGGGTACGAGCTGGCCGAGAGCCTGCGAATGTGGGAGTTCGAGGGGATCACCACCTCGACGGTGTACCGGGAGCTGGCCCGGCTGGAGGAGGACGGCCTGGTCCAGTCTTTCTGGGAGGCGTCCCAGACACGCGGGCCGGCCCGGCGGATGTACGAGCTCACCGACACCGGGCGCACCGATCTGGCCGACTGCGCCGAGGACGTCCGGGGCCTGATGGCCCATCTTGTGGAGTTCCTCTCCCGGTTCTCCAGCGTGGACGGCGGCGATCCGGTTGGCGTGTCGGCCGGCGGTCGCGATGGCGTCCAGCCCCGCGGGCGGTTCTGGCGGTCCCGATAGCACACGTCCCGCCGCGGAACTAGTCAGCCTGTGAAAGCGTTGTAGAGGCTGGACGGTTTCCCCCGGGAGAGGACGATGAGCAAGAACACGATCAAGACCTACACGCTGCTGGCGGCGCTGGGCGGGTTGCTCATGCTGATCGGCAGCTTCTTCGGCCGAGGCGGGCTGTTCATCGGGATGCTCCTCGGCCTGGCGTTCGTCGGCGGCTCGTACTGGTTCTCGGACAAGATCGCCATCCGAGCGGCGCGCGCCGTGCCCGTCTCCGAAGCGGAGATGCCGGAGTACTACCGGATCGTGCGCGAGCTGACGTCGGGGGCCAACATGCCCATGCCCAAGCTCTACATCACGCCCGACATGCAGCCCAACGCCTTTGCCACCGGCCGCAGCCCCGATCATGCCGCGGTGGCCGTCACCCGGGGCATCCTCAGCATCCTGGACTGGGACGAGCTCCGGGGCGTCCTGGCCCACGAGATCAGCCACGTGGGCAACCGGGACATCCTGATCGGGTCCGTGGCCGCCGCCGTGGCCATGGGCATCACCTTCGTGGCCCGCATGGCCATGTGGGGTGCCATGTTCGGCGGCGGGGGGGACGACGACAACCCCAACCCCCTCGCCATGCTGGCCTTCGCCATCCTTGCGCCCCTGGCCGCAGCGGTGATCCAGATGGCGCTCAGCCGCAGCCGGGAGTACGAGGCGGACCGCACCGGTGCCCGCCTCATCGGCGACGGCGAACCCCTTGCCCGGGCCTTGGCCAAGCTCGAGCAGGGGGCCAAGGCCGTTCCCATGTCGGTCGACCCGGCCCAGGCGTCGATGTTCATCGTCAACCCCTTCACCGGGCGCCGGGTCCAGTTCGCCAACCTCTTCTCCACCCACCCCCCGATCGAGGACCGCATCTCCCGCCTCCGCCGGGGCGAGTGGCGCTCCTGATCCGCTTCTCCGGCCCGTCCCGCTAGGGGCGGGCAGGAGATCCGGCGGCCGGCGGCGAAGAGAACCGAGGTCGTGTGGGAACGGTCTCGCTCATCTGTCGCGGTCGTGGTCGTCGCCGCCGCGCTGATGGTCGTCGCCATGGCCACTGCACCGGTCGGCGCCCAGGCCCCGCCGCCCCCGACGCCGCCGACCACGGCCAACCTGCTCGAGGAGCTCGTCCGCCAGCTCCTGCCGTCCACCACGCTGGCGCCACCGCCGACGACGGCAGCACCCGCCGCCACCGCCCCGTCGGGTGCCGCGCCCACGCCGGGGGCCCCGCCCCCCGGTCCCACGACGACGACCACGGCTGCCCCCGGCGTCATCCCGCCCGAGTTCATCCCGATCATCAACTCGGTCCGGCGCTCGGGAGGCCGCAGCACCTCCGCCCTGATGGACGCCCTGCGCCCCATGCAGGATCTCGGCCTGACCGCCGAGGAGGCGGCCATCGCCGGCTTCGGGCACTTCCCGGTCGCCGGGGAGGCCACCTACCGGGACGACTGGTGGGAAGCCCGCTTCGGCCCGCCGTTCCACCTGCATGAGGGCACGGACATCTTCGCCGCCCGGGGGACGCCCGTCCGTGCCCCCTTCACGGGGATCGTCCGGTTCGAGGACGGCGGACTGGGCGGCAAGGGCGCCTATGTGACCGTCCCCGACGGCACCTACTACTACATGGCCCACCTCGACAGCTTCTCGAACAAGTTCCGGAGCGGGTCGGCGGTCAAGCAGGGCGACGTGGTCGGCTTCGTGGGGGACAGCGGCAACGCCGCCGGCGGCAGCCCCCACGTCCACTTCGAGATCCACCCCCGGGGCGGGGCGGCGATCAACCCCAAGCCGATCCTCGACGGGTGGATCACCGAGGCCATCAA
>JBOGIE010000206.1:0-5572 GCA_050742435.1 Acidimicrobiales bacterium
GGCCCGAGCCTGGGCGGCGGCCGATTCCACCTCGCCGGTCGCAAGGGCGAACGACGCCGTCAGGAGCGCCAGCCGGGTGCGGGCCCGCCAGGCCATCGTCCCGTTCCAATCCCGGACGACCGCACAGTCCTCGGCCGCGGCCGCGGCCCCCTCGAGATCGCCGGAGAGGAGCCGGGCCTCGAACAGGTCCAAGCGAGCCTGGTGGTAGGGCTCGGCACCGACGTCGAGAGGGCGGACGGCCTGTCCATGCTCGATGGCGCGCCGCGTCGCGTCCACCGCGTCATCGAACGCGCCGAGCGACCGAAGGGCCCAGGCCCGCATGTTGCCGGCGATGGGGACGAATCGCGCGCCCTGCTCCCCGGCCCGTTCGGCGATCCACGCCGTGGTCTCGGCGGCGGCAAGGAGCTCGCCCGCCCGCCCGAGCACCCCCAGGGCCAGGCAACGGGCGAACCAGGCATGAAGCAGCCCGAAGGGGTGCCCGAAGCGCTCGGGCTCGAGGAGGGCGCGTGCCGCCAGGTCGAGTGCCTCGTCGGGGCGACCCTGATGGCTGCGGAGGGTCGCCAGCCACACCTGGGCCACGCTGCGCACCTCGACGGTCTGGCACGCAGCCGCCTCCGTCAGGCGGATCTCGGCGGCGTGGAGGTCGCCGGTGCTGTGCGACAGGCGACCGGCGAGCGCCAGGCAACTGGCCCGGAGATCGCCGTCGCTCTCCCGGGCCGCCCCCTCCTGCGCGAACCGGCGGGCCGCCTCCCAATCCCGCCGGTAGTACGCGATCCACCCCGCCGTCTCCAGGCCGGCCGCCCCGGCTCCCAGAGCCAGCGCCCGCTCGGCGTCGTCGCCGGCGCCGGCCAGGTCCCAGCGCGACATGCGCAGCCGGGCGCGGGCGAGCCGTACCTCGGCCGCGTCCCGCAGGTCGATCGCCTCACTCAGGAGGCGTTCTCCTTCGGGATGCTCGTACCGGGCACGGGCCGTCGCCGCCGCTGTCATCAGCGCCTCCACGGCCAGTGCGTCGTCGCCACCGAGGCGGGCGTGCCACGCGACCTGCGTGGGATCGGCCGTGGGGCGGGCGGCGAGGGCCCGGGCGGCCTCTCGGTGGACCCATGCCCGCCGGGCCGCGGAGACGCCCGCGGCCAGGCTGTCGCGGATGAGATCGTGGGCGAAGGCGTAGTTCGTCCCCCGCTCGGCGAGGAGGCCCTCGGTCACGGCCGTCTCCACCCGGGTCAACAGCTCGGCGACCGGGCAGCCGATGACCGTGGCCAGCAGGTCGACGTCGAGGTCCGGCCCGAGGACGGCGGCGTTGCGCAGGGTGCCGGCCTCCTCCGCTCCGAGGGCCTCTGCCCGGGCGATCACCGCCTGGCGCACACTCGTCGGGAGATCGTCGGGCGACCGCAGCAGCTCCAGCAGGAACAGTGGGTTGCCCCCGCTGCGGGTGTGCAACTCCTCGGCACGGTCCCTGCCGACCAGGAGGGCCGCCTCGTCCGTCGTGAGCGGACCGAGAGGCACGATACGGGCGGTCGGGGGAACGGGCGGCCCCGCCGGACGGCGTGCGCCCAGGACGGCCAGGCGTTCGCTCCGCCGGACGGCCAGCGCCATCCACTCGAGCGTGGCGGCGTCCGCCAGGTGGAGGTCGTCGACCGTCACCACCGCCACGGCGGTCCCCGCCAGCCGAGCCACGGTGGCGAGCAGGGCGGCGGACAACACCGCCCGGCCCGCAGTCGGGTCGACCATCACCGTCGCCCCCTGCGTGGTCCGGCCCAGCGGTCGCCACCCGAGAAGCGGCTCCAGCACCGCGGCGTCGGGCCCGAGGGCCGCGCCGGCGTGGTCCGGCCCGGCCGCTCGCAACCCGGCCACGAGCCCGTCGAGGATCGGCTGCAACGGCAGGTCGCGAGCGAAGGCGTCGCACCGGCACCGCAGCACGAGGTGGCCTTCCGACGCAGCCCAGCCGGCGGCCGCGTCGAGCAGGGTGGTCTTGCCGATGCCGGCTTCCCCCTCGACGACCACGCAGCTGGGGACGCCGGAGTGGGCCATGGCCACCGCTTCCTTGAGCTGCGCCAGCTCGGCGTCGCGCCCCACCAGTTGCGTGGTGGGGCGCACGGGTGCGGCGGCGGTCGCACCCCCGGTGACGATCGTGTCGTGAAGTGCCTCCGTCTCGTCACTGGGCGGCACGCCGAGGTCCTCGCCCAGCCGCTCTCGGGTCCGGGAGTACGCAGCCAGGGCCGACGCCGACCGCCCGGCTGCGGCATGGGCCCGCATGAGGGCCCGGAGGGCGGCTTCGTCGTAGGGATCGGCGGCGAGCAGGTCCTCGGCGGTGGAGACGGCGGTCCCGTGGTCGCCGGCGGCAACGGCGGCCTCGGCGAGCATGAGGCGGGCGCGGGCGACCAGGCGCTCGGCGGCCGATCGGTCAAGGGCCACCCATTCGGCGTCCTCGCCCGCCAGCAGGGGACCGCGCGCCACCGCCAGGGCCGCCTCGGCCGCGGCCCGGGCGGCCGACGCCTGCCCGGCGCGGAGCCGTCGCTCGGCCTCGGCGATCCGCGTGGCGAGCTCGTCGAGGTCGAGCCAGTCGTAGCGCAGGGCGTAACCGGCGTCGCTTCTGGGCAGGCGCGGGCCGCCGAGGACCGTCCGCAGCCGCGACACCAGGACGGCGACCTGCTCGCTCGGGCGGGCCGGCTGGTCGTCACCCCACAGGGCGTCGGCGAGGCGGTCGACGGAGACCGGCGAGCCGCGGGCCAGGACCAGCATGGCCAGCAGGCGCCGACCCTTGCGGCTCCCGATCCGGCGTTCGTCGAGGCCGTCGACGCTCAGCCCGCCGAGCACCTTGATCCGGAGCTGGCTGAGACCTGTCATCGCCATCGAAGCCTACGTACGCCCCATGGGAACTGCTCTTGCTCGAACGCCGGCCTCGTTCCCGCCGACGCCGAAGGCCAGCTCGGGGATGATCATCTGTAGGGGGTTTGTTACTATCTACGTAGGAGAAATTATCTCTAGGGAGCTGGTGCACTGATGGCGACGACCGAACTCGATCTCGGCAGGTACAAGCTCGGCTGGAGCGATGTCGAGGACTACGTCTTCAAGCCCAAGAAGGGCCTGAACGAGGACATCGTCAACGAGATGTCGTGGATGAAGGGCGAGCCCGAGTGGATGCGGCAGTTCCGCCTGCGCTCCCTGAAGGTGTTCATGCGCAAGCCCATGGCGCCCTGGTTCGCGGTCAACATGCCCGATCTGGACTTTCAGGACATCTTCTACTACATCAAGCCGGTCGACAAGCAGGTCGACGCCTGGGACCAGCTGCCCGAGTCGGTCAAGCAGACCTACGAGAAGCTGGGGATCCCCGAGGCCGAGCGCAAGTACCTGGCCGGCGTCACCGCCCAGTACGAGTCCGAGGTCGTCTACCACAAGAACCGGGAGGACCTGGAGGCCCAGGGCGTCCTGTTCATGGACATGGACACCGCCCTGCGCGAGCACCCGGAGATCCTCAAGGAGCACTTCGGCACCGTCATCCCCCCGGGCGACAACAAGTTCGCGGCCCTGAACTCGTCCGTCTGGTCGGGCGGCAGCTTCATCTACGTGCCGCCGGGCGTCGAGGTGGACATGCCCCTGCAGGCCTACTTCCGGATCAACGCCGAGAACATGGGCCAGTTCGAGCGCACGCTGATCATCGCCGACGAGGGCTCCAAGGTGCACTACATCGAGGGCTGCTCGGCCCCGGTCTACAGCACCGACTCCCTGCACTCGGCCGTGGTGGAGCTCATCGCCAAGCCCAGCGCCAAGATCACCTACACCACCATCCAGAACTGGTCGACCAACGTCTACAACCTGGTCACCAAGCGGGCGCGGGCCGAGACCGAGGCCCGGGTCGAGTGGATCGACGGCAACATCGGCAGCCGGCTCACCATGAAGTACCCATCGGTGTACCTCATGGGCCCCAAGGCCAGCGGTGAGGTTCTCTCCGTGGCCTACGCCGGCGCCGGCATGCACCAGGACGCCGGGGCCAAGATGGTCCACGCCGCCCCCGAGACCACGTCGCAGATCATCTCCAAGTCCATCTCCAAGGACGGCGGCCGCACCTCCTACCGCGGCCTGGTCCGGGTGGAGCCGGGGGCCGAGGGCTGCAAGAGCCACGTGCGCTGCGACGCCCTGATCCTCGACGACGACAGCCGCTCCGACACCTACCCCTACATGGAGATCGCCGAGCGCGACGCCCGGATCGGCCACGAGGCCACCGTCTCCAAGGTGGGCGAGGACCAGCTCTTCTACCTGATGAGCCGGGGGCTCAACGAGCAGCAGGCCATGAGCATGATCGTCAACGGCTTCATCGAGCCGGTCACCCGCACCCTGCCCATGGAGTACGCGGTCGAGTGGTCCCGGCTGATCGAGCTCAACATGGAAGGCTCGGTCGGCTGATGGGTCTCTTTGACAAGGCCAAGGGCCTGCTCGGCCAGCACGGCGACAAGGTCGAGGGCGCCATCGACAAGGTGGCAGACACGGTCGACGAGAAGACGGGCGGCAAGTACGCCGACCAGATCGACAAGGGAGCCGAGGCTGCCAAGGGCTTCGTCGACGGTGACGGCGAGCATGTGGCCGGGGGCGACGAGGGCGACCAGGAGCCGCCCTCCCGGCACGCGCCGTAGCGCGCCTCGGGGCCGCCCTGGCCCTGCTCTGCGTGTCGACGGGCGCCTGGCCCGCCCAGCCGGCCCACGCCATCCCCAACACCTGCCCTACCACCGGGCCCGACGCGGCCACGGTGAACATCAACGAGCCCGCGGCCGGAGCCACGGTTGCCGGGGAGGTCACCGTCCGGGGGCGGGCGTCGGCCTCCACTGGGCTGACCAAGGTCGAGCTGTTCGTGGGCGAGGCGCTGAAGGACTTCCAGACCTTCTCGCCGTCCCGGCCTGACGTCGAGTTCGCCCTGCGGTTCGACGTGGCCGGCGTGCCGGCCGATCCGGCCACCATCTCGGTGGTGGCCTGCGGCGGGGCGCCGGGGAGCGCGGTCCGGGGCATCGCCTCGGTCCAGGCCCAGGTCGACCGGTCGTCGGTGGCCTCGGTGGCGCCCGTGCCGCTGACGCCGGTGGACGAGTCCGGCGACCGGGCCGGCACCGGGACGGGGCCGCTGTGGGTGGGCGCCGTCTTCGGCCTGGCCGGCCTGGCCGGGCTGGTCGCCGCCAGCCGGCTCAGAGGGGCTCGGGAGGCCAGCGGGCCGTCCCCGGACGCCGGCCGGACGGCCGCTCGCCGTCCCGCCCGTCGCTCCCGTCCCGGCCGCCCCGCCCCTCGCGGTCCTCGGGCCGCTTCCGCGGCTTCGCCACCACCTCGTCCCAGTCCGGCTCGTCGGACGGCGGGGCAGGAGGTGCTCCGGCGGGCGGCCGCACACGGGCGTGGAGCAGGGGCGGCTTCTCCGCCACCGGCACCGGCGCCCGGGGGGCGTCGGCCCGGCGGGCCGGACGGGCCGGGCGGGCCGGACGCGAGGCGCTGGCGGTCCTCGTGGCCCGCGACGACCCGCTCGACACGTACCTGGCCCACCATCCGGCGGCGATCTTCGACCGGCCGGTGGAAGCCACCGTGCTGGACCCGTCCAACC
>JBOGIE010000207.1:0-5567 GCA_050742435.1 Acidimicrobiales bacterium
CACCCTGGACGCCGCCTCCCGGGCGTCGTCGGCCACCCTGGACGCCAGCAGTCGCTCCTGGGCGGCGTGGTCGGCCGCCTCCCGCCGCTCCTGCTCGGCCCCCGCCCGGAGCGCGGCCGCCTCTGCCCGGTCGGCGGCGGCGGCGGTGGCGTCGGCCTCGGCCTGGGCCCGCAGCGACCGGGCCGAGTCCAGCTCCCGGGCCGCCTCCTCGGCCGCGGCCGCCGCCTCGGCCCGCAGCTCGGCCGCCTCCCGCTCGGCCTCGGACCGCAGCGACCCGGCGGCGGCCAGGTCCTCCTCGGCCGCCGCCGCCCGCCGCTGGGCCTCGGCCGCGTCCTGCTCGGCCTGGGCCCGGGCCGCGTTGGCCCGCTCCATGTCCTCCCAGGCGGCCTCGACGGCCCGGGCCGCCTCCTCGGCGGCGGCGGCCCGTATCTCGGCCGCCTCCCGCTCGGCCGCGCTGCGGATAGCGGCGGCGATCTCCCGCGCCGACCGCACCATGGAGCCCATGTCCGTTTCCGGGGGCTGCCCGGAGACGTGGGGCGGTGGAGGGGACGGCGGGGCCTCGGCTGGCCCGGCGCGGGCCCGGAGGTCGGCGGCCACCGCCTCGAGGAAGGACCGGACCTCGTCCTTGTCGTAGCCCCGCAGGGCGTCGTCGAAGTGGGAGTGGACGATCTCGTCGGGCGCCAGCCCGCCCGCCGGCGCCTCGCCATTGCCCGGCCGGGACTCCAGGACGGCCCGGTAGCGGCTGGCCAGGGCCAGCAGGAAGGACTCGACCTGGCCCTTGTCGTAGCCCCGCAGGGCATCGCGGAAGCGCTGGCCCTCGATCTCCTCAGGCGACAGCGGCATCGGGTGCTCCTCGTCCGGACCGGTCAAAACGGGTGGTCAGAGTGTGCCATCCCCCCGACGCCGGGCCGCGTCCCGGAGCAGGCCGACGAGGACGGCCGCGTTGCGGTCGGCGTCGTAGGTGGCTTCCACCCGGCGACGGGCGCGGTCGCCGAGGTCCGCCCGCCGGGCCGGGTCGGCCAGCAGACTCTCCAGGGCGGCGCGCAGGTCGCCCACCCGCCCGGGGCCGACGGTCAGGCCGGCCCGCCCGTGGTCCACCAGTTCCGCCGTGCCCCCCACGTCCGACGCCACCACCGCCGCCCCGCACGCCATGGCCTCGATCACCGCCCACGGGCAGGCGTCGGCGTGCGACGGGAAGCTGAACACGTCGCACTGCTGGTAGAGGCGGACCAGCTCGGGGTCCTGGGCCGACAGCCGGTGCACCCGGAGCCCGGGGCGGGCGGGGACGGGCGATTTGGTGACCACGTCCACCTCCACCTCGCCCCGGTCCAGGGCGGGGGACAGGGCTTCCACCGTGTCGGCCCCTCCTTTCTGCTCGAACCGCCCGCCCACGAACAGCACCCGGGGGACCGGTCGAGCCGACTGGGGAGCGGGCCGGAACAGGCTGGTGTCGATCCCCGGATGGTGGTCGACCACCCGGGCGCCCGGGCACTCGCGCTCCACGCCGGCCCGGGCCCAGCGCGACCAGGCCAGCACCGCCGCCGCGCCGGCGAACGCCCGGCGCTCAAGGCTGATGCTCGGGGCGACCGCCATGCGGGAGTGGCGCCGCACCGGTCGCCAGATGCCCATGGCGTGGACTTCCCACACCGGGGCGTCGACCGACAGCAGGGTCGGTACGGCGCCCATGATCCCCGCCAGGCCGAAGGCCAGGACGTGGGAGTGGAGGTGGAGGACGTCGGCCGGCCGGCGGGCCAGGGCCGCGGTGACCACCGACCGGGCCCGCCGGGCCTGGACCAGGTGCCAGCGGACCGCCTGCAGGTCCAGGTCGAGGCGGGCCAGCCCGGGGACGGGCCGGACGGCCTGGGCGGCCGGGCCCCGCAGCGGAGGCAGCCGCAGGAACCGGGCCTCGACGTCCTCGGCAGCCTCGATCCGGGGCCGCAGGATGGCCTCGGTGGTGAGGTGGCCCAGGACGGCATCGCCCCCCGATCCCTGGTTCAGGAAGACGGCGCGGAGCGGCGGCATTTCAGCGCGGCCCGAGCGTGTGCATTGCGAAACAAGGGGGTCGGCCCCCACACTTCCATACATGCGCCCGCGGCCCGCCGACCTGCTGTCCGGCGCCGGCCGGATGGTTCAGGCCGCCATGTGGTTGCCGGTCGGCCACCTGGCCGCGGTGAGCGTGGCCGGCTCGCAGCGGCCGCCGCCGGTCGAGCCCGGCACGCCCCGGCACTGCTTCGTCGTCCTCATCCCCGCCCGCAACGAACAGGGCCAGATCGCCACGCCCGTCCGTTCCGCCCTCGCCAGCCGCTATCCCGCGGCGCTGCGCCGGGTGGTCGTCGTGGCCGACAACTGCACCGACGCCACCGCCGCCGCGGCGGAGGTCAGCGGGGCCGAGGTGTGGGAGCGCACCGACCCCTCGCGGGCCAGCAAGGGCGCGGCGGTGGAGTGGGCGCTGGAGCGGCTGGGGGAGGACGACGGCTGGGACGCGGTCGTCTTCCTGGACGCCGACGCCGAAGTCGACCCCGGTTTCCTCGGTGTGGTCGACCGGCGGCTGGCCGAGGGGGCGGCGGTGATCCAGGGGGAGCGCCACGTCACCAACGCCGGCGACAGCGTGGTCGCCCGCCTGGCCCAGGTGTCGTCGGCCGCCCAGTGCGTGCTGCGGCCCCGCGGCCGGGCCCGGCTCGGGGGGGCGGCCAAGCTGGTCGGCAACGGCATGGTGATCCACCGCCGGGTCCTCGAGGTGTGCCCGTGGCAGGCCGAGGGCCTGGTCGAGGACTTCGAGTATTGGCTGGACCTGCTGGCCCATGGCATCCACCCCGTTCACGAGCCGGGCGCGGTGGTGTCCGACCTCATGCCCACGGATCTTGCCGCGGCGCGGGTGCAGCGCTCGCGGTGGGAGGCCGGCCGGTGGAGCGTCCTGCGCGACGAAGCCGGTCGCTTCGCCCGCATCGCCCTGCGCCGGCGCGATCCCGTGATGGCCGAGGCCGTGGCCTCCGAGCTGCTCTTCCCCAACCTCTCGGTCACCGGCGCCCTGGTCGTCGCCGCCGGCCTGGCCCGGTGGGCGACGACCGGCCGGGGGGCGCGGGCGGCCGTGGCCCAGTCGGGCGTGCTGGTCGGCCACCTCGTGCTCTCCCTGCGGGCGGCCAACGCGCCTCCGGCCACGTACGCGGCGCTGGCCCTCGCTCCCGGCGTGGCCGTGTGGCGGATGTGGATCACCGTCGAGGCCGTGGTGAAGCACCGCCGGCTCGAGTGGCAGGGCACCCCCCGCCGGGCGGCATGACCACCGGGCCGGTCCTGCTGGTCAACAACAGCGGGACGTTCGGCGGCGCCGAGCTCTACCTGGAACGGCTGATGACCGCCCGCCCGCCGGACGTGGGCATGCGGCTGGCCGCCCGTGACCCGTCGCCCCCCCGCCTGCTCGAGGCGGCGGCCGCCGCCGGCGTCCCCGTGACCCGGTGGCGGCCGGGCCCCGCCGGCCTCCTGCGCCTGTACCGGGAGATGCGCGGCGCGGGCCTGGTCCACCTCAACATGGCCTGGGGTGGCGACCACGCCCACGCCCTGGCCCTGGCGTGGCCGGTCCGGCGGCCGGTGGTGGGCACGGTGCACATCTGGGTCCGGCCCCGGTCGTCGCTCCGCAGACGGGTGATGGCCCTGGGCTACCGGCGGCTCCGGCGGGTGATCGCGGTCTCGGCCGAGATCCGCGATGCCGTGGTCGACCAGCTCGGCGTCCCGGCCGGGCGGGTCGACGTGGTGCCCAACGGCGTGCCCTTCGCCGAGCCGCCGGTCCGCGACCCCCACGAAACTGTCGTCATCGGTGCCCTCGGCCGGCTCGTCCCGGCCAAGGGCTTCGACCTGCTGATCGAGGCCGTCGGCCGGCTGCGCGACCGGGGCCACCACCTGGAGGCGGTGATCGCCGGCGAGGGCCCCGAGCGCGATGCCCTCGAGCGGGCCGCCGAGGGGCTGCCGGTCCGGTTGGCGGGCTTCGTGACCGACGTCGGGGCCTTCCTGGGCGGGGTCGACGTCTTCTGCCTCCCCTCCCGGTGGGAGGGCCTGCCCTTCGCCCTGCTGGAGGCCATGATGGCCGGCGCCCCGTGCGTGGCCGCCGGCGTGGGCGACGTGGCCATGGGAGTGGGCGCCACCGGCCGCATCGTCCCCCCCGACGACGTCGACGCCCTCACCTCCGCGCTGGAGGAGCTGGTGGCTTCCCCCGAGCTGCGGGCGCAGCTCGGTCGAGCGGCACACGAGCGGGCCCGCGACCGGTTCGGCATGGACGCCTTCGTCGCCGGCACCCTGGCCGTCTACGACAAGGCCCTCAGCCGGCAGGGGAGATCTCGGGACGGCGGCGGCCCAGGAGCCGGCGCAGCCGGCGCCGCTCGCCGGCGTCCAGCCCGGTGAAGGCGAAGACGGCCACGTAGGTGCCGGCGACGGCCGCCCCGGCCAGGAGCACGGCGACGATCCCGCCCAGGTGGGGACGGAGCAGCACGCCGAGGGCTCCCGCGCCGACCACGGCCGGCACGTGGGCCAGGGCCGCGGTGGCCACGAACGAGCGGAGCGGGATGCCGATCTTGCGGCACGTCACCGGCAGGGTCACGACCAGCTCGACGGCGACGGCGGACAGCAGGGTGCCCAGGGCCACCCCTTCCAGCCCCATGGCCAGCCCGAGCACGACGCTCAGGACCAGGTTCAGCGCCGCCTCGGCGGTGAGGGCCAGGGCGGGGAACCGGGCGTCGCCCATGCCCTGGAGGGCCAGCAGCCCGGTGGCGGTGAGCGCCTTCACCGCGGTGGCCGCCGCCAGGTAGACGACCACCGGCGCGGCGGCCGAGAACGAGTCGCCCACCCAGGCGTCGATCGCCGGGTGGGCCAGCAGGGCCAGGGTGAGGCAGATGGGCCCGGCCAGGCCCAGGGCGATCCGGGTGCCGGTCAGCACCGTGGCCCGGAGCCGCTCGCGGTCGTCGACCGCGGCCAGCAGGGCGCTTTCGGGGAAGAACGTCACCGTGGCCGGCCAGATGGCCCGGTCGGTGAGGAGGGAGAGCTTCTGGGCCACGGCGTACACGCCGGCCTCGGGCACCCCGACCACCAGCCCCACCACCACCACGTCGACCCGGTGGACGATGAGCTCGGCCAGGTCCCGCAGGAAGAACCAGACCGAGATGCCGGCCAGGGGGCGGACGAGCGTGCGGTCGAACCACCGGCGGCTGAGGGAGAGGTTGCCGACCAGTCGGCGGGCGGCCAGGAAGCGGGCCAGCTGGCCGCCCAGGCCGATGACCACGGTGACCACCCCCACGGCCACCAGGCCCCCGCCGAAGTGCAGCACCAGGAACCAGCCGATGGCCTCGGCCACGGTGACGCCGACCAGGGTGACGTTCAGCACGTCGAACCGCTGGAAGGCCATCAGCGTCGCCCCGAAGGTGTCGCTCGGGATCGAGACGGCCAGGGCCACGGCCACCATGGCGCACACCACGCGAGCCGGTCCGGCCAGGTCCGGGCCGAGGTCGAAGAGCGACGGGAAGACCGCGGCCAGCGCCAGCCCGGCCACCAGCGCCACCGCCCCCGGCGCGGCCAGCACCACC
>JBOGIE010000208.1:0-5561 GCA_050742435.1 Acidimicrobiales bacterium
GTGCGGTAGAGCTCGGCGTAGCGGCCGTTCCGGGCCAGCAGCGCCTCGTGGGTACCCCGCTCGACCACCCGGCCCTCTTCCAGCACGACGATGAGGTCGGCGTCGCGCACGGTCGACAGCCGGTGGGCGATCACCAGCGCCGTCCGCCCGGAGAGCGCCTCGGCCAGCGCCTCCTGGACCGCGGCCTCCGAGCCCGAGTCGAGGTGGGCGGTGGCCTCGTCGAGGATCACGACCCGGGGCCGGGCCAGCAGGAGCCGGGCGATCGTCAGGCGCTGCCGCTCGCCGCCCGACAGGCGGTAGCCCCGCTCGCCGACCACGGTGTCGAGCCCGTCGGGCAACGAGCGGACCAGGTCCTCCAGGCGGGCCCGGCGCAGGGCGTCCCACAGCTCGGCCTCCTCCGCCAGCTCCCCGCTCGGGGGGCCGCTCGGGCCCAGGGGTCGCGCATACCGGAGATTGGCCCGGATGGTGTCGTGGAACAGGTGCCCGTCCTGGGTGACCATGCCCACCGCCCCCCGCAGGGCGTCGAACGACAGCTCCCGCACGTCCACGCCGGAGAGGCGCACCGCCCCCGCGTCCACGTCGTACAGGCGGGGGACCAGTGAGGCCAGGGTCGACTTGCCCGCCCCCGAGGATCCGACCAGGGCCACCGTCCGCCCCCGCTCGACGGTGAACGACACCCCGTGGAGCACCTCCTCCGAGCGGCGGGGGTCGAGCACGGCGACGTCCTCCAGCGAGGCGATCGACACCTTCTCGGCGGCCGGGTAGGCGAAGTGCACATTGTCGAACTCGACCGACACCGGCCCCTCGGGCAGCGGCGCGGGATCGTCCGGCTCGGCGATGAGGGGGCGCATGTCGAGCACCTCGAAGACGCGCTCGAAGCTGACGAGGGCGGTGGTGATGTCGAGCCGGGCCGTGGCCAGGGCGGTGAGCGGCGAGTACAGGCGGGTGAGCAGCAGGGCCAGGGTGACGACCGTGCCCGCGGCCAGGTCGCCCCGCAGGGCCAGGTAGCCGCCCAGCCCGTAGATCAGGGCCTGGGCCAGGCCGGACACCAGCATGAGCGCCCGGAAGAAGACCTCGGCCGCCATGGCCGACCGCACGCCGATGTCACGCACCCGGGTGGCCCGGGCGCCAAATTCGGTCGACTCCTCGGCCGGCCGTCCGAACAGCTTGACCAGCACCGCCCCGGCGGCCGAGAACCGCTCCGTCATCTGCGACGTCATGGCCGCGTTGTGGTCGGCGGCCTCGCGCTCCAGCCGGCCCACTCGCGCCCCTACCCGGCGGGCGGGGACCACGAAGATGGGGAGGAGGACCAGGGCCAGCAGGGTGATCTGCCAGGAGAGGCGGACCATCACCGCCACCGTCAGGGCCAGGGCGATGAGGTTGGTGAGCACGCCCGACAGGGCGGACGTGAACGCCCGCTGGGCGCCGATCACGTCGTTGTTCAGCCGGCTGACCAGGGCGCCGGTGCGGGTGCGGGTGAAGAAGGCGACCGGCATGGACTGCACGTGGTCGTAGACGGCCCGGCGCAGGTCGAGGATCAGCCCCTCGCCGATGCGGGCCGACTGCAGCCGCTCGAGCAGGCCGACGCCCGTCCCGAGGACGGCAAGCCCGGCGATGACGGCGGCGAGGGCGACGACGGTCCCCACGTCGCCGCCCTCGACGATGGCGTCCACCGCCTGGCCGGCCAGCACGGGGGTGGCCACGCCCAGCACCGCGCCGGCCGTGCTCAGGAGCAGGAACCCGAGCAGGGCCCGGCGGTGGGGGCCGGCGAAGCCCGCCACCCGCCTGAGCGTGGCCCGGCTGACGGCCCGCCGGGCCCCGTCGTCCTGCATGGCGCTCTGCAGGATCATCCATGCGCTCATGTCGCTCATGAGATGGACGGTACAAGCTCAACTTAAGTTGAGGTCAAGAGGGCGCGGGCGGTAGGGGCGCGAGCGGCCGTAGCCTGGGGCCGATGGAGGGCAAACCCGTCGGCCGGCGCGTCGTGCTGGGCATGATGGGGACCGGCCTGGCCGGGGTGCTGTTCGGGTCGAAGGCGGCCGACCTGCTCGAGCGGGTGGTCGCCCCCATCGCCTCCCGGGACGGCACGGGCTTCCTGTCGCTCTTCCCGGTGGGCCGCTTCCGCATCTACACCGTCACCGGCAAGCTCCACCGCCGGTCCGACGCCGACTACCGCCTCACGGTCGACGGCTTCGTCGACACGCCCGTCACCCTCACCCTCGACGACCTCAAGGCCATGCCCCCGACCCGCATGACCAAGGACTTCCAGTGCGTGACCGGGTGGCGGGTGCACGACGTGAAGTGGGTGGGAGTCCGCCTGGGCGACCTCATGGACCGGGCCGGCGTGAAGCCCGGCGCCCAGGGGGTGCGGTTCACCTCGTTCGACGGGGTCTACACCGAGACCCTCACGCTGGACCAGGCCCGGCGGGACGACGTCATCGTGGCCTACGAGATGGAGGGCAAGCCGGTGAGCTCGGCCCACGGCGGGCCGGCCCGGCTCTACGTCGCCCCCATGTACGGCTACAAGTCGATCAAGTGGCTGGAGACGATCGAGGTCTCCGAGACCATGCCCCGCCCCGGCTACTGGGAGCAGCGGGGCTACGACGTCGACGGGTGGATCGGCAAGTCGAATGGCCGTGACGATCCCGCGGTCTGATGGCGACGGGCACCCGGTTCCTTCGGAACACGCCCGTCGCGTGCCGGCGGGGGCCCCTGCCCCACCGGCCTGGCGGCAGCCGTGACGGCTTCCAAATCTGATGTTCCGGCCCGGGCCCGGCTCGAACGGTTCGACTCGGCCGAGCAGGCCCTGCACTGGGTGAACGCCGCGCTGTTCGGGGTGCTGATCGTCACCGCCGCCATCCTCTACATCGGCCCCCTGACCGCCCTGGTCGGGCGGCGACAGGTGGTGCGCCTGACCCACGTGGTGAGCGGGCTGGCCCTGCCCGTTCCCCTTTTCGTGGCCCGGTTCGGCCCGTGGCGGGCGGGGTTCGTGGCCGACGTGCGGGCGCTTGCCCGCTTCGACGACGACGACCGCCGGTGGCTCAGGTCGTTCGGCCGGGCCCGGGCCGTCCGCATGGGGAAGTTCCACCCCGGCCAGAAGCTCAACGCCGCCTTCACCCTCGGTGCCATCATCGTCATGCTGGGCACCGGCTCGGTGATGCACTGGTTCCGGTACTTCCCGGTCGACTGGCGGACGGGTGCCACGTTCGTCCACGACTGGCTGGCCCTGATCGTGGCCGTGGTGATCGCCGGGCATCTGCGCATGGCGTTCAAGGACCCGGACGCCCGGCGGGCGATGTGGGAGGGGTGGGTGCCCACCGCATGGGCCCGCCGGCACCGCCCCAAGTGGTACGAGGAGATGACCGGCCACGCCGCCCGTCCCGCACCGTCCGGCCCAGGGGCCGACCGGACCGGCACCGGCTAGACAGGAACCGTGTTCGGGGCCATCTCCTACGACCCCATCGTCCGGGTCAACATCGGCCCGCTGTCGATCTCGCCCCACGGCGTCTTCATCGCCGTGGGGTTCATGGTGGGGGCCTGGTTCATGCTGCCCCAGTCCCGCAAGCGGGGCATGCCCGACGACGTCGTCTACCCGCTGTTCACCCGGGCCGCCATCGGCTCCCTGATCGGTGCCCGCCTGGCCTACGTCATCAATCACATCGGGGACTACGTCACCTCCCCGCTGGAGATCCTCCTGGTCTGGGAGGGCGGCATCTCGCTGTTGGGCGGGTTCTTCGGGGCCGTCATCGCCGCCATCCCCCGCATGCGCAAAGAGAAGCTGTCCTTCTGGAAGGTCATGGACGCCGCCGCCCCCGGTATGGCACTGGGCGTGGTCGTGGGCCGGATCGGCGACATCATCATCGCCGACCACCTGGGCACGGTGACCGACTTCTTCCTCGGCTACCGCTGCCCGCCCCTGTCCGTGGAGACGGGCTCGCCCTGCGCGCCGACCGAGCTGGTCAGCCGCACCCCCGGGGCGGTGGTCCACCAGACCGCGCTGTACGACCAGATCCTGGCTCTGGTCCTGCTGGTCGTGCTCGTCCGCCTGCGCCGGAAGGTCCACTGGGACGGGTTCCTGATCGCGGTCTTCGCCCTGGGCTACGGCATGGCCCGCATCGTCGAGGACTTCCTGCGGGAGGACGTCCGCCGGTTCGGCCTCACCGCCAGCCAGTGGACGGCCATCGCCACCGTGGCCGTCTGCCTGTACACCCTCACCGTGTTGCGGCGGACCCCGAGGTGGGGCCGCTGGGACGAGCCCCGTGCCGCCCCCGCTACCGTGAGCGAGGACCGGAGCGCAGCGGAGGACCGCAGCGACCCGACAATACTGGCCGATGAGGACCACGGCCCTGAGCCCTGAGTCGAACGTCGCGAGCAGAGGAGACAGCAGTGGAGATCCGCATCGGGGTCACGTATTCGCCCAAGGAGATCGAGATCGACCTGGCCGAGGACGTCTCGGGCGACGAACTGGTCGAGCAGATCAGCTCGTCCGTGGGCGAGGAGGGCACCATGCTGTGGCTCACCGACCGCAAGGGCCGCCGGGTGGGCGTCCCCACCTCCAAGCTGGCCTACGTGGAGATCGGCGCCCCCCACTCGGACCGGCGGGTCGGGTTCAGCCCCGCGGTGACGACCGTCAGCCCGTGACCGGCCCGGGAGGCCGGTCCATAGGCATTCACGGGGCGCACGCCCCGTGACCGGCCCGGGAGGCCGGTGACCGTCGACCTGCTCGACCGCCGGCTGCTGTTCGTCACCGGCAAGGGTGGGGTCGGCAAGAGCACGGTGGCCGCCGCCCTGGCCCTGCTCGGTGCCACCCACGGGAAGCGCACCCTGGCCTGCGAGGTCGACGCCAAGGGCGACCTGGCCGACTTCTTCGAGACGTCCCGCCCGAGGTTCGAACCCCACAAGGTGGCGTCCAACCTGTGGCTCATGGCCATGGACACGGAGGCGTCGCTGCGCGAGTACCTCCACCTGCAGCTCCGGCTGCCCACCGTCGCCCGGCTCGGTCCCCTGGCCCGGGCCCTGGACTTCGTGGCCACCGCCGCCCCCGGCGTGCGCGAGATCCTGACCGTCGGCAAGATCGGCTGGGAGGTGCGGGAGCGCCACCACGACCTGGTGGTGGTCGACGCCGCGGCCACCGGCCACATCGTGGGCCAGCTGACCGCGCCCCAGGCCATCAACGACCTGGTGCGGGTGGGCCAGATCCGCCAGCAGACGGGTTGGCTGGCCGACCTCCTGGCCGACCCGGCCACGACCGGGCTGGTGGTGGTCACCACGCCCGAGGAGATGCCGGTCAACGAGACCATCGAGCTGGTCGAGCGCATGCGGTCCGAGCCTCGGATCGACGTGGCCGCCATCGTGGTCAACCGGGTCCTGCCCGAGCTGTTCAGCGGGACCGACGAGGCGGTGTTCGAGCGCCTGAGCGAGCCGCTCCTGGCCGACCGCCTGGCCGACGCCACCCGCGGCCCGGTCACCCCGGTCCTCGACGCCGCCCGCCTGGCCGTGACCCTCCGCCGCACCCGGGCCGGGCACCTCGACCACCTGCGGGCGTCGGTCGACCCCTCGAT
>JBOGIE010000209.1:0-5523 GCA_050742435.1 Acidimicrobiales bacterium
TGAACAGCTGCCCGTCGCCGTCGCCGAAGAACATGTGGCCCTGGCCGTCCCAGAAGGCGTTGGCGTAGTTGGCCGAGTAGTGGACCAGGCCCAGGAGGGGCATGCCCGCGCTGTCGATGGAGTTCCGGGCGAAGACCTCCCAGAAGAACTTGTAGGTGGCGCCGAAGCCGTCGTAGGCCTCGTTGACCGCCGGGTCCTTGACCGCCCGGCCGCCCTCGGTCCGGGCGATGGTGCCCAGGGCGATGGCGTTGCTGTTCTTCTGGTCGTAGATGGTCCGCTGGGGCGAACCCCCCATGCCGCCCATGGGTCGCATGGCCACGTGGGTGGCGGCCACGGTGGCGGCGAAGGCGGCCCGCAGGGTGCGGAACGTCTGGTCGACGGCCATGGTGTCGGCGGCCGTCCCCCGCTCCTCCTCGTTGCCGCCGCGGATGATGTCCCGCAGCAGGTCCGGAGGGACGATGCAGGCGATGGGAGCACGGCGGGGACGGTGGGTGTGGATGGGCATGGCTGTCCTCCTCAGGGCTGGCGCTGGAGCTTCGGAAGGTCGACGGGCTGGCAGGCGAAAAGCAGAGGATCGGCACCGGCCAGGGCGGCCATGCGGGCCCCGGCCTCGTTCAACCGGGCCTCGCTGAGGGCACCGGTCTGCACGGCGACGACCAGGCCGTGGACCATGTCCCTGGCGAACTTGCCATCGGTGCTCAGCACGCCGTCGGCCCCCGCGGCGATGGCCTTGACCGACGCCTCGGCCCAGTCCCACCGCTGGTTGACCGCCCCCATGCCGATGGAGTCGGTGATGGCCACGCCCTCGAACCCCATCTCCCGCAGGAGGCTGTAGGCCCGGCGCGACAGGCTGGCCGGGGTGTCGGGCTCCAGGGCGGTGTAGTCGACGTTGCTGAGCATGACGACGGGGATGCCGTAGGCGATCAGGTCGGCGAAGGGCTTCAGGTCGTTGGCCCGCAGCTGGTCCATGGTGAGGGTCGACGTGATGCGGCCGAGGTGGTCGTCGCCCTGGGCCTGGGCCCGGCCGGGGAAGTGCTTGGCCACCGCCCCCACCCCCTCGTCAGCGAGCCCCTGGGCGTAGGCGTAGGAGTAGCGGGAGGCGATCGCCGGGTCGTCGGAGTACGACCGGTCGCCGATCGTCCCGTCGAACGGGCCGCCGTCGAGGTCGGCCACCGGCGCCAGGTCCAGGGTGATGCCCATGGCGGCCATGGCCTCCGCCTGCTCGCGGGCCAGCTCCCGCATGTCCGCGGTGGTGCCCTCCCGGGCCAGGCGGCGGGCCGACGACGTGTAGCCGATGACGTGGCCGAGGCTGGTCACCCGGCCCGGCTCCTCGTCGGTGGAGACCACCATCGGGTGCCGGGCCCGCCGCTTCATGTCCCCGACCATCCGGGTGATCTGAGCCCGGGTCTCGACGTTGCCGCCGGTGATGAGCACGCCGCCCACACCCAGCTCCAGGATCTCCTCGACAAGGGGGTGGGTGGGCTCGGTGACGTCGGGCAGGCCCACGATGAGCACCCGGGCCGCCCGCTCCCGCAGGGAGGCACGGGGCCGGCAGGGCGGTTCGGTCGTCGTGGTCACCGCCTGCACCGGCTCGGCGCTGCCGAAGTCGGGGAAGAAGAACCGGACCGGGGCGGACATGACCTGTCCCGGGCTCGACCCTGTGGCCGCACCCGCGGCCGCCACCACGGTGAGGACCGCCAGGACCCCCATCAGGCGGATGCGCCCGGGCCCGAAGGTGCCCCGCCCCCCTTGCACCCCCGGAAGCTACACCCGGCGCACGCCCCGGTGCGGCCGGCCCGGGACGCATGGTGGTGCCAGCACCACCATGGGGAACCGCGGCCAGCACCCTTTCGCCCGGCTGGCCGCGACCGCGAGGATCTCGGGTACCTGCGTCGCCGAGGCGGCGCGTCCCGCCGGAGGACCCCCTTGAGCACACGCCGCCTGTCCCGTGCCGCTACCGCACCGATCGCCCTGGCGCTCGCCGCCCTGGCCGTGCTGGCCCTGACCCCGGCCGCCGGAGCCGAGCAGCCCCGTGAGGTGACGGTGATGACCCGCAACCTCTACCTGGGCGCCAACCTCGACCCCGCCATTGGCGCCGGGACCGTGGAACAACTCGTCGCCGCCACCGCTCAGATTTTCTCCGTCGCCCAGCAGACCAACTTCCCCGAGCGGGCCAAGGCCCTCGCCGCCGAGATCGCCGACGCCGACCCCGCGCTGGTGGGGCTGCAGGAGGCGGCGGTCTGGTACACGGGCCCCTTCGGTGACCCGGCGCCGGCCACCACGGTGGAGTACGACTTCATCGCCACGCTTCTCCGGGAGCTGGCCGCCGCCGGTGCCCGCTACGAGCTCGTGGGGGTGCAGCCCGAGGCGGACATCGAAGCGCCGGCCGGCGCCCCCTACTTCCGTGACGTCCGCCTGCTCCAGCAGGACGCCGTCCTGGTGCGGACGGGTCCCGGCCACAAGGTGGGGCTGGGCCCGGCGTGGTCGGACAACTTCGACGCCGAGCTGTCGATCACCACCGGCACCGGCCAGCAGCACGTCGTGCACCGGGGATGGGTGGCGGTGGACGTCACCGTGAAGAAGCAGACGTTCCGCTTCGTGAACACCCACCTCGAGGCCTTCCATCCGCTCATCCGGCTGCAGCAGGCCCAGGAGCTGCTGGCCCCCGACGGCCCCGTCGGCTCGGCCCGTACGCCGGTCGTCCTGGTCGGCGACCTCAACTCGGGGCCCGAGCTGCCCGTGCCCGAGAACCGCCTGGCCTTCCAGGCCCTTCTCGCCGCCGGCTTGGTCGACACCTGGGCCGTCGCCCACCCCGGCGACCCCGGCTTCACCGCCGGCTTCAACGAGCTCCTCACCGACCCTTCGGCCGAGGGGGCGCTCGAGCACCGGGTGGACCACGTGCTGGTCACTCCGGACATCGACGTGGTGAGCTCCCGCCTCTACGGCACCGACCCGGACAACCGCACGGCCAGCGGGATGTGGCCGTCGGACCACGCCGGGGTGGCCGCCACCCTCGCCCTGCCGCCGAAGAGGTAGCCCCGGAGTTCGATCTTCAGAGGGCCCTTACCGGTGCCGATAGCTCGGCCATGGTCTCGACCGCCGTCTCACACCAGCCGCTGCACCAGGACCCGGTCCCCACCACGGGACCCTCCCTCACCGGTCGGGCGGTACTCGCCCTGGCCTTCCTCGTCGGCTTCTACGCCCTCGCCCTGGGTGCCGTCGCCGCCCTGGTGGGCGCCAACGTGGCCCTGTACGCCATGGCCGGACGGATGCAGGCCCAGCTGGTGATCGTCACGGTGTTCGTGGCCGGCGCCGTGCTGCGCGGGCTGTTTTTCATCGCCCGCTCCGACATCGCCGAGCTGCCCGGTGTCGAGGTCGACGAGCACAGCCAACCGGAGCTGGTCGGCCTCGTCCGGTCGGTGGCGACCGAGATGGGGACGGCGCCGCCCGACCGCATCCTCTTCGTGCCCGAGGTGAACGCCAGCGTCACCCAGACCGGCGGGTTGCTCGGGCTGCGCCGGGGCGAGCGGGTCATGGTCGTCGGCGTGCCCCTGGTCCACTCGCTGACCGTCGACCAGCTCCGCGGCGTGATCGCCCACGAGCTCGGCCATTACACCGGGGGCGATACCCGCCTGGGCGCGCTCACCTACCGGGCCGGCGCCTCGATCTACCGGACGGTCGACAACCTGGGCCACGACAGCCTGCTGGGCCGGCTCTTCGCCGCCTACGGCAGCCGGTTCCTCCTCATCTCCCAGCGGGTGCGGCGCCAGCAGGAGCTCTCGGCCGACGCCGCCGCCGTCCGCCTGGCCGGGGCCGAGAACCACATCGCCGCCTTGCGCCGGGTGGAGGCCACCGCCGCCGCCTTCGACCACTTCCTGCGCCACTACCTCGCCCCCCTGTGGCGGCGGGGCTGCGACGCCGGCAACGCCTTCGACGGCTACCGCGCCCTGCTCGCCGACCCGGGCCGGGCCGGGGAGCTGGCCCGGGTCGAGGCCGCCGCCCACGAGCGGGTGGCCGACCGCTTCGACTCCCATCCGTCGCTGGCCGAGCGGGTGGCCCACGCCAGCCAGCTCCCCGAGGGCCCCTCCGCCGGACACGACGGCCGCCCGGCCCGGGACCTGCTGGCCCAGGCCGACGACGTGGAGCGCCAGGTCGGCCGCCTGCTCACCCGCGAGGTCACCGGCCGCCAGATGGACCGGGTGGTGGAGTGGGACGCGTCGGCGGCCGAGGTGTTCGCCGCCGACCTGAGGGAGGACGCCGACGCCCTGCTCCGGGCGACCGCCGCCGTGGTGGGCCGCCCCGACGAGCCGGCCACCCTGGCCGCCACCGTGGGCCTGATCGAAGCCGGCCGGGCGGGCGAGCTGGCCGCCGCGCTCACCGGGCCGCTCGACGGAGGCGCGCCCTCCGAGCAGGACACGTTGCGCCAGGAGCTGCTGCGCCACCACCTGGGCAGCGCCATCGGCGCCTACCTGGCCGCCGAGCGGGGCCACGCCTGGGCCATCTCCTGGTCGGGCCCGCTGGGCCTGGTCGACGGGAAGGGCAAGGCCAAGGACCCGTTCGCCCTGGCCGCCGCCCTGCTGGACGACCCCATGTCGGCGCCCAAGCTGCGCCGTTCGCTGGGCGGGGTGACCCGGCTGGCCACCTTTGGGGCGCCGCCCGTTGAGGAGACGACGGAGAGGCAGCCGGAGCTGCCGGAGGTGGTCCACGTCGTCCCCGATCTGGAGGGCCGACGCCAGCACTTCGACGCGGTCCTGACCACGACCTCGCTCGTCCTCCACCCGATCACCGGGGAGATGGGCCACGCCATCCGCCGGCTCATGCGGACTCAGGGCGTGGGCGGTCCGGCGGCGGGCGCCGCCCGCAAGCGGTTCGAGCGCCTGTTCTCCCTGCCCGCCGCGCAGGTGCTGGGCG
The DNA here is from genome assembly GCA_050742435.1 of Acidimicrobiales bacterium. Taxonomy (GTDB): domain Bacteria; phylum Actinomycetota; class Acidimicrobiia; order Acidimicrobiales; family AC-14; genus CADCTB01. The sequence continues at coordinate 4,912 of JBOGIE010000209.1, forward strand.
CAGCGCCCGGCGCCGTGGTCCTGGCCTTCGCCGACATGCGGCAGCTGCGCAGGCGGCGGGGCTGGGTGGTCGAGGTCGAGATGGCCGGCGAGACCAAGCCCTGGCGCCTCCGCTGCCCCTCGAAGGCCGACCGAGACCAGCTCCTCGAGGCCATGCAGCATCTGGTCCTGGGCGACGTCGCGTCGCCCCAGCCCGTCGCCGCCTGACCGGGCGTCAGGTGGCCGGCATCGCTCCGAGCTGACCCAGCATGGCGAGCTGGTCCCAGATGACCTCGTGCTCGACGATCCGGCCGTCGCGCACGCGGAAGTAGTCGGCGAACGGCATGTCCAGCGCGTTGCCCGAGGCAGGGATGGTTCCCTGGGGTGAGACCAGATCTCCTTGGTGCGTGCCTTTGAACCGACCTGTGATGTAGACCTCGTCGCCGGCCTCTACCGCCCGTACGACCTGCATCCGGGCGTCGGGGAGCGCGTCCTTGAACGCCCGGCCGAACGCCTCGTGCTCCTCGTTGGTGAACGCGCCGCTGGGTGTGAACGTCGTGCAGTCGTCGGCGAAGAGCGCGACGGCGGCCTGCATGTCACCTGCGCCGAACCGCTCGTAGAAGCGCTCCGCCAG
>JBOGIE010000210.1:0-5500 GCA_050742435.1 Acidimicrobiales bacterium
CGACAAAGAGTCGACTTTTGGGGCAGAAGTTTGTATTTTGAGGCCGCTGGCGACAACCCTTCCCGGTGGCTCTACCGCGAGTCGCCGGGTCGGGACCCTTCGTCGTGGCTGTAGTCGAATCTACCGAGAGAGTTGGCGGTGTGGGCGTCAGGCACTCCGGCGGGAGGCCACGAGCAAAGGAGCAGCGTTTGAGGACGCGAGCAGTAGGACTGTTGTCGGCGGCAATGGTGTTGGGGGGCCTTCTGATTTCATCACCGGCCCCGGTGGGAGCGGCGCCGCTCAGCGGCCAGCCGTTCGCGGCCTATGGGTCGGGCGCGTCCGTGGTGCTGGAGGCCCTGGGCCTCGGCACCACCACCGTGGCCAACGTCATCGCCGCATCGTCCGGCGGAGGGGTGAACTCGGCGGGGCTGAACACCTCCCTGATCAACGAGTTCGGGATCAACATCGCCCCGGCCACGCCCGGGAAGAACGCCCTCGGGCGGGGCACCGGCCTGGAGGCCGGCCTGCTCACGTCCGACCCGCAGCAGACCACCCTGAACCAGCTGCTGCTGTCGGGCCTGGCCATCGCCACGGCCCCGCCGCCCAGCCCCCTGGTCACCCAGGAGATCCCGCTGAACCTCGACCCTGTGGCGTTCGCCAGCGTCCTGCGGGGCCAGGCCCAGGCCACCTATGACCCGACCTTCTGCCCGATCGGGCGGCCGCTGACCTACGGGTTGGGCCAGGCCAGCAACCTGGAGGTGCTGAACCTGGGCGGTGGGACCACCCCCCAGAACGGCTTCGCCAACCCGCTGCTGGGCACGAGCATCGATGCCTTCGGCACCCCGCGGGGGGCGTCGCAGTCCCGGACGGTCACCTACATGCGGGCCAACGGTGACGGCACCTTCGGCGTGGTCAGCGAGACCCGCCAGACCATCGCCCCGGTCTCGATCCTGGCCAGCGAGGCCCTGCAGACCGCCATCACCGTCGAGGTGGTGGGCGAGCTCGGCATGCGGGTGACGGCCACCGGCAAGCCCGGGGGCTCCACGGTCGAGTACCTGGGCAACCCGGTGCTGACCATCACCACCACGACCCTCGGCGTCCCCGCCGAGGTGATCAGCATCGCCCTGGAGGACCTGCTCGGCCAGGACGGCCTCACCATCGACCTGCCCGGTCTGGCCACCATCGCCCTGGGCGCCCCGCCCCGCGGCCTGAACGGGGCGCCGACCAGCGATCCCGCCCTGGCCCCCGACGGCACGTCGGCGTCGGGTGCGGTGGACACCGTGCGCCTGACCCTGCTGGACCTGCCCGGCCTGACCGCCGTCGACCTGGCCCTCGGTCACATGGAAGGTGCGGTCTCCGTGCCGGCCGGCGGCCTCACCTGCGACATCCCCGTCAGCAAGGTGGCCAGTGTCGACCCGATCACCGTGGGCCAGGACTTCACCTACACCATCAGCATCCCGAGCGACAGCGCCCTGTTCCAGGCGCTGTTCAACTGTGACCTGATCGGCATCCGGGCCGTCGACACCGTGGAGACCCAGTCGGGCAACCCGCGGATCACGCTGGTGTCGGCCAGCCACGGGGGGGTGATCTCGGGGAACACGGTCACCTGGGCCAACCTCGGGAACTACACACTCGGGCAAGAACCGATACGTCTCACCATCAACGCCCGGATACCTGCCAACTCCGGGGCCGGCGTCCTGCGGGACACCGTGGACGTGGATGCCACCCTGGGCAACTGCCGGGGTGGGGCCACGGGTGAGGACATCGTCCAGGGCGGCGCCCAACTCAACACCAGCGCCATCACCGGCTCGGTGACCCTGGTCGGCCCGACCGTCACCCGGGGTGACCTGGCCGCCACCGGTGGCAACGCCTGGCCGCTGGTGGCCGGTGGAGGGTTCCTCCTCGCCGCCCTCGGCCTGGTCCGCCTGCGCCGCAAGGCGTCGGAGGTGCCCGTCCAAGGCTGATCCGGCCCCCACAACCGGCCGGCGAACACGCCGCTGAACCGGCTGCAGTGAGGTGCGCACCGCGCATCCCACTGCAGCCGGTTCGCGTTCCGGGCGGAACCGGTGACACCAGGTGCTCCATGTCGCACCAGGCGTCACCGGTTCGCCGTGGGCGCCTAAGATGCGGGCCATGACGCTTCTCATTTCTCGCGAGACGGCGGACGTGCAATCCCGGGCCGAAGCCGAGGCTGACGCCACCCCCGGCTGCGGCTGCTGCCTTCCCCCGCCGGACGCCACGGCCGACAGGGGCCTGGCCCGGCTCCTGGCCCGCCGCGAGCGCCTGGAGCGGCGCCTGGAGGGCCTGGAGGGCCGCACGCCGACCTAGGCCGGCCCAACCGGTGACACCGATGGTGGCCCTGCCACCATTTCCGTCACCGGTTGGAATTTTCCGCCCGTTCTCAGGTTGCTCCCAGCATGGGTGGGAACGCTCTACGTATGAGCCGAACCAAGTCGAGAAACCGTGTGGTCCGCGCCCTGGTCGCCGTGGGCACGTCGATCCTCACCGGAGCCGGCGCCGGGGCGGCCCTGGCCCGCAAGCCGCTGCTGGTCGCCACCGACGACCGCCGGATGCCGGTGTCGCACCCCTCCTACCCCCGTCGCACCGGCAGCCTGACCTGCTGACCGGCGCCGTGCCCAACCGGTGACGCTGAACCGCGCCTCTGACGCGGCCGAGCGTCACCAGTTCGCGCTCTCGGCTACTCGGGGCTGTCCCCGTTGGAGGGCGTCTCGCCGTTGGAGTGGTCCTCCTGCGGCGGCTGCGGTCGGCGGAAGGCCCGGCCGGCCAGTTCGGCCTCGCTGAGCTCCACCTCGACAAGGACGTCGCCCTGGGGCTGCACGGCCCGGTAGCGGCCGTTGAGCAGCGGCAGGGGCACGTCGACCTTGCCGTGGCCCTTGTGGGCGGCGACGACCCGGGTGTGGTAGTCCTCGGCCAGGCGGTCGAACTCGGGCGTGTTGTACGGGGTGCCGTCGATCAGGGTGCCGGGGCGACCCTCGATGATGGCCCGGATGTCCTCGCCCGTGACCGTCTTGTGGGTCTCCAGGGCGTGGGCCACGGCCAGGACGGCCCGGCGGTTCTCCCGGAGCATGCGCTCGGTGCGCTCCATGAGCTGGCCGAGCAGGTCCTCGATGCGGGATCCGAGGCTGGACTCGAGGAGGTCCTTCTTCTCCTTGCCGTCCTCCTTGCCCGGCTTCCCGCCGCCGCCGATGCCGACCTTCTGGGTGACGCCGTGGGAGGCCACGGTGGAGCCCATGCCCCAGTAGCCCTCCATGAGGGTGGCGATCTGGGTGGCCGACTCCAGGTCCCCGGAGACGCCGGAGGAGTTGTCGCCGTCGAAGAACATCCGCTCGCCGACCAGGGAGGCGAGGGCGACCATGATGTCGGCCTCGTACTCCGACCGCCACCGGGTGAACTGGTCCTCGGGCGGGATGGAGGCGACCATGCCCAGGTAGGTGCCGCCCTTCTCGATGGTGGCGATGTCGATGGTCATGTGGGCCCGGACCCGGTAGGCGGCCACCGCGTGGCACGCCTCGTGGACGGCGACCGCATGGCGCTCCCTCTCGATGTACTCCACGTCCTCGGGGGGGCCGAGGTCCTTGAGCTGCTTGGCCTTGACCACGTCGTTCCAGGTGATGGAGTCTCGGCCATCGCGGATGGCGTTGATCAGCGCCTCGTTGACCATGTCCTTGATCGTCGCCCCGGTGGCGTAGGGGGTGATGGTGGCCAGCTTGTCGACGTCGCCTTGGGTCAGCTGGTGGCTGACCTTGGCCAGGTAGCCCTCGTAGGTGCGGACCCGGCCCGGCTTGGACGGGTATCCCACCTTGTAGATGCGGTCGATGCGGCCGGGGCGCAGCAGGGCCTCGTCGAGGGCCTGAGGCATGTTGGTGGCCATCATGATGAGCATCCGGTACTTGGGCGGGGGCTTGGGCTTCATGCCCAGCGCCCGCCGGACCACGCGGTTCGTGAGGCCCCTGGGCTTCTTCAGGCCGGACATCTCGGCCAGCAGGGCCTGGAGCGTGCCCATGCCGCCGCCCCCGCCCATGCCCATCATGAACCGGTTGACCAGCCGCCGGTCGGGCTCGGGGTCCGAGCTGGCGTCGAGCCAGGTGCGCAGCGTCATGCTGGCGACCTGGGGGTCGATGTAGGACAGGCCGTTGCAGCCGTTCGAGGCCGCCCACGGGCCCGTCATCTGGCCGCCGCCCCCGAACGGCCCGCCCTGGGTGAGGGCGCCGCGGCTGCCCAGCGAGTCGGCCTCGTCGAAGAAGACGATGACCCCGCCGTAGCGGACGGAGAGGCGGCGCAGCTTCCGGAACAGCGACTTCACCTTGAGGATGCCGACGCCCATGAACATGGCGGTGAAGGCGCCGGGGTCGACGAAGATGTACGGCTTGCCCGTCTCGCCGGCGACGGCCTCGGCCATGAGGGTCTTGCCGGTGCCCGGGGGCCCCCACAGCAGGATGCCGCCGGGCACATAGCCACCCTTGCGCTCGATGGACTCGGGGTCCTCGAGGAAGACGATGTTCTCCTTGATCTTCTCCAGGACGTTGTCCTGGCCCCAGACGTCGGAGAAGCGGGTCTTGACGTCGTCCGGGAAGTAGACCTCCATCCCGCCCCGGGACAGGAACCAGAACAGGGCCACGAACTGGATGACGATGAAGACGACGGCGAAGAGCAGCTGGAGGATGAGCGGGAGGGCGTCCCAGAGGGCGTTCGGCAGCTGGACCAGGCCCTGGATCGGCGACGTGTCCAGGAGCGCACCCAGGACCATGGACAGGATGGCGAGAAAGACCATGAACCGCAGCGCCCGGCCGAGGCGGTAGCGGGTCCAGTCGTTCATCCGGCCGGTCCGGCGCTCCATGCCGCCGATGAGCGTCTGGGTCCAGAAGCGGTGCCACCCGGCGGAGCGCTCGCTGACCAGGTAGTGGATCTGGCGGGCGACCTCGAGGGCGGCCAGGGCCAGGAGCCACCACTTGTCCGACATCTGCTGTTCGACGGCCTCGCCGAAGGGCAGGATCGGGTTGTCGCCGGTGGAGGCCAGCACGAAGAAGAGGAACAGGAAGCCCAGGAGCGCGAGGATCTTGACCCGGTCCCACAGGGGCATCGGCTTGCGCGTGGTCCGGTCCTCGATGCGCTCGCGGCTCTTGAACCCGAACGTGGGGCCCTGGTCGGGCGGCGCCAGCCCGGCCGGTTCGATGCTGGTGTCAGGCATGGATCAGCCTTCCGGTTTGACGGTGAACGACTTGGCGATCTCCGTGAAGAGTTGGTTGTGGCGGAGGAACTGGGCTTCTCCCGAGCGGATCAGCAGCACGTAGAGGCGTTCGGCCTTGGCGTCGACGAGCGTGGTCTGGTCGAAGGCGTAGAACGGCGAGGACGGCTCCGGCCGGAGCACGAAGCGGAGGCGGACGCCCCGCACGCCACCCTCCAGGTGGAGCTCCTCCTCGTCGATGGGCCGGAAGGTCGCCGTCGACTCGCCGCCGATGCCGACGCTGCGCCCGGCGACCTCCGAAGCCGCCTGCTGCTT
>JBOGIE010000211.1:0-5488 GCA_050742435.1 Acidimicrobiales bacterium
CGAACCCCTTGAGCTCGTGCTCCACGCTGACCAGCAGGCGCTGGAGGTCGGTGGGCGACTCGAACGTCCCCACCAGGAGCACCTGGTCGGCCCGCTCGTCGGGGATGCCGTGCTCGGTCCGCTGGTCCTCGATCATGCGCCAGATCTGCTGGTGGCGCTCGAGCAGCCGCTCGGGGTACTGCTGGGCCACGGCCAGCCGCTTGTAGATCGCCGCCGCCTTCTCGAGGAAGTCGAGGGCGGCCTGGGGGTCGGTGGGGCCGATGTCGCCGGCCACCGCCACCAGCCCCTCGGCCCGCTGGTACAGCTGGAAGGACCGCAGGAGCATGACCGCCTCCTGGAGGGCCAGGAGCTCGCCCCGCCGCTCCCCCGTCTCCTCGGGCGACAGGCCGTGCCCGGACAGGGCGGAGATGAAGGCGTGGGCCTCGACCACCCCGGCGTCCTTGCCGTCGGCGTCCAGTGAGGCGACGAAGGACCTGACGGCGTCCAGGCTGCGGCGCAGGTCCGACCCCTCGGGCGCACGGCCGGCGAGGTCGGTGAGGAAGTCGACCGAGGACCGGCGCAGGGCCTCGTCCTCCAGCCAGCCGGCCTCGGGCCGGTCGTCCTTCTTCCAGTCGAAGGGGGCCAGCATGGCCTCCAGGCCCCGGGCGACGACCTGACGGTTCCAGACGCTCCGGGGGAAGTGCCACGGGTAGCCCACGCCCGGCCCCAGCAGGCCACTGAGCCGCCCGGGATCGATGTCGTTCGTGACGGCGACCTTGTGCATCCGCCGGGCCTTCTCCGCCGGGTCCAGGTCGGGCCGGGTCCGCAGCAGCTCGCAGGCCTCGTGGGCCGCGGTCTTCTGGTTGAGCGGCACCTTGCCGGTGTCGAAGACGACCTTGGCCGCGATGCACGCCCACCCGGCCGGGCGGTCGCCGTCGCCGAGGCGGTCGGCGACGGACAGGTAGGCGCCGTACGCCTCCCGCCACAACGTCTCCTCACCCACCAGCGTGCCGGTCGCACGCTCGTGGGCCACCCAGTCCCGCACCCGCCGCACTGCGTCCTCCACCACGCTCTCGTCGAACGCCGCCGGTACTCGGACCGGGTTGTCACTCGTCAACATCCGAACCTCCTGGTTGTGTCGTTCTTGGGGTGCGCGGGCGCGAGGCCGCCGGCCGGCGGTGGCTCACGTCGCGTCCGACTGGGGGGTAGGCCACCGGCGGAGGTGCGGCCGGCGGAGTGTCGTTCTTGCGAGACGCGGCCTTCGGCCGGGCCGTCGGGCGGTGGCCGGGGCCGGCCAGGACCGCCTCGGCCCGGCGCGCGCACCGGTCGAGGTAGCGCAGCAGCGTGCGGGCCTTCACGGCCGGCGAGACGACCTCGGAACGGATCGTCCAGATCTCGTCGCGCACCCGCTCGGCCCCGGGCAGCCGGGACAGCTCGTCGAGCAGGTGGCGGAACAGGTGGTCGCCCTGCACCGTCTCGTAGTTGTCGATCCCGCGGCTCTCGGCCTGGCTCCAGCCGGCGAGGAAGCCGCGGAGCCCGGGGCGGGCCCGGTAGGCCACCGCCCCTCCGTGCCAGTAGTGGAACCCCTGGGTGGACGGGGCGCCGTCGAGCAGGGTCTTGACCTCGGCGGCGGGCAGGCGGTCGAGCCAGGCGAAGGTCGTGTCGGGTACGAGGATCTCGTAGCTGTTGATGGACAGGACCTCCCCCTCGGCCGAGGAGATCGCGGCCCGCAGGAAGTACGTGCCGGCGGCGACGTCCCTGGGCAGCAGACCGCCGGCCACGTCGCCCACGCCGTCGGACGCGGCCAGTCCGGAGTCGGCGTCGAGGTCGAGGGTGAAGGCGTGGTCGACGAACGGCTGGCGGGCGCCGCGGGCGTCGTCCACCCAGACCTCGACCTTGGCCCCGGGCACGGTCCGGCTGGTGTCGTTGGCGACGATGACCTCGGCACCGGCCCACGGCTCGTCCGGGAAGCGGTTGCGGTCCTCGGGGTCCACCGCGAACCAGGGGTCGCCGGGAAGCTTCACCGGGGCGCGCAGGGCCTGGGGCAGGGTGACCCGCACCGGCTGGTTGCTCTCGACGTAGGCCCGGTACGCCTTCTTGGGCGCCCAGGACGCGTCCACCGCGCCCCAGGTGGGGGCCTCCCAGTCGGCGTCGCGGAACATGAAGCTGAAGTAGCCGACGATCGGGCCCACCACGCCGGCGTTGAGGTAGGACTCGATGGCGTCCTTGACCAGCCGGTACTGGCGGTTCTGCCCGGTGGCCACGAACCCCTCGAGCGTGGACGCCGGCTTCCACAGTCCGAACCAGAAGTTCTCGCCCTTGTACCCGCCGTAGTGGAGGACGTCGAGCAGCAGCAGGGCCAGCTTGGTGGCCGCCAGCCGGGCGTGGCCGTCCGGGCCGGCGGCGGTCGCCGGTGCGGCCTCCATCCGGCGGATGCGGTCGGCCAGCTCGCCCAGGTCCCACAGGAGCGACCAGTCGAGCGCCTTGAGCGCTCGCGGCCAGCTCCCGCCGCCCAGCACGTGCTTGGCTTCGTCGATCGTCTTGACCGCCTGCTCCCAGCCGTCGGCGCCGGCGGCCAGCCACTTGGGGTCGGTACGGATGCGCTCGAGCACCGACCGCACCCGGTCCTCGGCCAGGAGGTCGCGGAGGAGCTCGGCGTGGGGCATGGCCTGGATGCCGAACTCGGTCGGCATGTTGCGGTGGCGGCTGATGCGCCGGCCGTGGACCTCCTCCTCGAGGAAGCGGGCCGGGAGGGTGGCGAAGCCGTTGTCGTCCCGCAGCGGGTAGAACTGGCCGGGGTAGGCGTGGTTCCCGCTGGAGAACGTCGTCGCCCAGCGGGAGGGGTCGGCGTCGCGCAGGACGGCGTGCAGGTCGAAGTCGAAGAAGCGGTTGTCGATGTCCTCGAACGTGCGCATGTCGGGCTCGTTGTGGACCTCGTAGGAGACGACCGACGGGTGGTTCACCAGCAGGGCGGCCATCTCCCGGAGCTGGTCGGTCATCCTCGCGACCACCTCGTGGGACTGGTCGTAGGTCCACTGCAGCGGGAACATCTGCACGACCAGGAACCCGTTGCGGTCGGCCCGCTGGTAGAACCGCGGTGGCGCCACCAGGTTGTGGACCAGCACGGCGTTGAACCCCCCGGCGCGCAGCAGGTCGAAGTCGCGGTCCACCCGCTCCTCCGAGTACTCGCTGAGCCAGTACGTCGGGAGCAGGTTCGTGCCCCGCACGAACACCGGCCGGCCGTTGACCACGAAGGCGCCGTCGGTCCCGGTCGACTCGCCGATGGGGCTTACGGCCAGGGTGCGGAAGCCGGTCTCCATCGTCGCCCGGTCGACCTCCTCACCGTCGACCGCCACCACCACGGTGGCCGTGTAGACGTGGGGGAAGCCGTGGTCGGCGGGGTTCCACAGCCGGACCGGGGACACGGTCCCGGAGACGGTCACCTCGCTGTCGCCGGGTGAGAGGGCCACGGACCGGCTCAGCTCGTGCCGCTCGCCCTCGAAGTTGGCCGGCTCGAACACGACCCGCACGTGCCCCCTGACCTTGCCGCCGGTCGTGTTGCGCACGGCCACGTTGGCCCGGATTGCGGCTCGGACGTGGTCGGGTGTGCGGTCCGGCGTGGTCGAGAGGGTCGTCACCCGGATGCGAGCAGGGTCGGCATGGACGGCGTTGCGGCGGTGGAGGGTCACGTCGTTCCAGATCCCGCCGGTGTTGCCGTCCTGGCTGGTGATCGAGCTCCACGCTCCGCCCCGCTTGGCGTCGTGGTGGCCGAGGGTGCCCTTGATCAGCGTCTTGCCGTTCGGGAAGGCGGACGACGGCGAGAAGTCGTGCCAGCCCGACGTCACGTGGGTGCCCGAGCCGGACGGGTCGTTGGGGGACGTGACCGCCACCCGCAGCAGGTTCACGTCGTCCCGCAGGTAGGGCGTGACGTCGAACTCGAACGGGCCGAAATACCCCTCGTGGCTCCCGAGGTGGTAGCCGTTGAGCCAGACGTCGGCGAAGTAGTCGACCCCGGCGAACCGCAGGGCGGCCACCTGGCCGGTCTCCAGTGTGGGCCCGGCGAAGGACCGGGTGAAGCGCATGGTGCCCGCGTAGTCGTCGATCCCCGGCACCAGCTCCCAGTTCACGGGGAGGTCGACGTCGCGGGTCACCCAGTCGTCGCCGACGCGGTAGCGCGTCGTCCAGGTCCCGTTGAGGGAACCGTCGGTGCCCGGCGACGGTGGTGCGGCCGTGCGGCGACCGCCGGGTGCCGCCGCCTTGGCCGTGCGCTCCAGGTCACGGGCGAGCACGGTCAGGTACCGGAAGAGGAAGGCGTTCCTCGCCGGCCACGGCGCGTCCAGGTCGCGGATGGCCTGCAGCTCGCGTCGGACCGGCTCGAAGACGGCCTCGCCGTCGAACTCGGCGAACAGGTGGGCGAAGAAGTGGTGCGTGCCCTCCAGCCAGGCCAGGCTCCGCGGCTTCCAGCGCCCGATGACCAACCGGCCCTCCATGAGCCCGAGCAGGCCGGGCGCGGCGCGGTGTACGGCCTGGTTGTGGCCGTCGTGGAACACGAAGCCGGGACGGCCCGGTGGGCCGTCCAGGAGAAGCGTGGCCCGGTCATGGGCGGTGGTCGGGGGTAAGCGGTCCGGCACCGGTCGGCTACGCGCTCCGCCGCCGGCGTAGGTGCACTGTCTTCGGACCCATTGGCATGCCTCCTGGTCGCGTGGCCGGCGCGGAGGAACGGGGTCGAATGTGAGCTTCCCCCTCCCTGGTGCCGCACTCGCGGACGGCGATGCGGCGCGCCTCGGCTACCTGGGATCTACCCGCGCCGCAGGTAGGCCACACCTGCGACCGCCCGGCCGGATGGCATGCATGCCCGGCGTCCTAGGATCTAAAGTAAACTTGAGGTCAAGATGTTCGAAGACGATCTCCCCATCGGGACGGTGGCCGCCCGGGCCGGGGTCAACGTGTCGGCCCTACGGTTCTACGAGGACCGGGGGCTCATTCGCTCCCACCGCTCGGCCGGGAGCCGGCGGCGGTACCACCGGTCCGTGCTCCGCCGGCTGGCGTTCATCCAGGTCGCGCAGCGGGTGGGCCTCACGCTGGAGCAGATCGGCGAGGCCCTGGCCGAGCTGCCGGACGATGACGAGGGGCTGACGGCGAGGGACTGGAGACGGCTCTCGGCCGCCTGGCGACCGATGCTCGACCAACGCATCCGGCTGCTCGAGGGGCTGCGCGACGACCTGGACTCGTGCATCGGCTGCGGCTGCCTGTCGCTCGACCGCTGCCGGCTGCGCAACCCCGGTGACCGGGCGGCCGGGCTGGGCCCCGGCCCCCGCTACCTGCTCGGTGACGAGCCGGTGCGGTAGAGGTCACACCCGGTCCCCAGCCCGGTCCCAGCCGGCCCCAGCATGAGGGAGGATGGTGGCCTCGTGATCGACGGCACCGACGGTACCGAAGGCGGTCTCTCCCGCCGCAACGTGCTGGCCGCCGGCCTGGGGGCGGCGGCGGCCGCCATCCTGGCCGCCTG
>JBOGIE010000212.1:0-5414 GCA_050742435.1 Acidimicrobiales bacterium
GGCCAGGACGACCTGGCCGGCGGGAATGGGGACGCTTCCGCCGCCGGGCGCGGGGCTGACACGCACCGGCGACGTGCCGGTCGGCAGGCTGGCCGCCGCCCCCGGTGGGAGCTGCACCGAGACCGCGGTGGCCGAAGGGTCGGCCGGCGTCGCCGGCCCCCATCGCCGGGAGTAGAGGGTGATCCCCTCCCCCACCGGCGGGCGGTTGACGGCCTGCACCGGCAGCGCCTGGCCGTCGGCGGTGGTGAGCCCGACCCTCCAGGTGATGCCCGGCCGTAGGGTGGCCCAGCCCTGGGCGTCGACCCGCAGGAGGATGTGCTCGATCCCGGGCGTGGTGAGGAGCTCGCCGGCCGAGACCATGGCGCCGACCGGCCGGCCGTCGCCGTCGAAGAAGTCGCCGTTCACCGCGGCCAGGCAGCGGACGCGGGCACACATGGCGCTGGTCGGCTCCAGGGCGGCCGGCGACCCGGCCAGCGTGTTGTGCCCCAGCACAGGAAGCAGCCGGCCGGCGGTGCCCGGGGCCAGCCGGGCGACGTGGACCTCCTGCGCCGGCTCGTCCCGCCGCAGCGTCTGGTGTTCCACGCCCGCGCCCAGCGTCTCCGTGGCGACCACGCGGTAGCCCGGCGGCGCGGCGGGGGCCGCCGTCGCCGGCGCCACGGGGGCAATGCCGACCAGGGCAACGACGGCACAGAGGAGGCCCGGGAGCACCGCACGCCGCGCCGTCATCCGGACGAGGCTAGCGGCGGCCACGACCCCTCCGGCACCGCCCCCGGGAGCATGTGTCGGTCTCCCGATGGGTATGTCCCGAGCACCACTTCTGCGGCCGACACGCCAACGTCTGGCCCGAGACAAGGAGATCCATGGACGCGCTGAGCCTGCTGACTGCCGACCACAATCGAGTGCGGGGCCTGTTCACCCGCTTCCAGGCGGCGGAGGAGAGCGACGACACGGCGCTGATGACCGAGCTGGCGGCCAAGATCATCGTCGAGCTCGAGGTGCACGCCACCATCGAGGAGGAGATCTTCTACCCCGCGGTCAAGGACGCCGGCGAGGAGCTGAAGGACACCGTCGACGAGGGCGTCGAGGAGCACCACGTGGCCAAGACGCTGATCACCGAGGTGCAGGGCCTCTCCCCCGACGACGACGCCTGGGCGGCCAAGATGAAGGTCCTCATCGAGAGCGTCGAGCACCATGCGGAGGAGGAGGAGCAGGAGATGTTCCCCGAGACGCGCAAGACCTTCGACAAGGCCGCGCTCGAGGACCTCGGCGCCCGGCTCGAGGCCCGCAAGGCGGCGCTCGGCGCCCCCACCGCCGCCGACAAGGAGCACCTGACCACCGAGGAGCTCAAGGAACTGGCCCGTGAGCAGGAGATCCCCGGGCGCTCGTCGATGAGCCGCGAGGAGCTCGTCGCCACCGTCGACCCGGCCTAGGCCTTACCCCCGGCCGGCCGCCGCGCCCCGGCGGGCGGCGACGGCCAGCTGCACCTCCTCGTCGATCAGGTCGAAGTTGATGGCCCCCGCCGCGGCCGCGCCTCCGGCGGCGGCGGCCATCACCTGGGCCATGGGATCGGCGACGTTGCCCGCCACCCACACACCCGGCACGGCCGTGAGGCCGGTGGCGTCCGAGACCACACGGGTGCCGACGCCCATGGGGTGCTCCTCGGCCACCAGGCCGAGGGAGATCAACGGCTCGGCCCGGGCGACGAACCGGGGCCCGACCGCTACCGCCTGGCAGGGAACGACCGTGCCGCTGGCCAGCCGGATGCCGCGGATGCCGTCGACGGTGATCTCCAGCGCCACCACCTCGCCCTCAACCACGGGGATGTTCCGGGCGGCCAGCTCCTCGGCCTGCTCCTCGGCGAGGGACGGGGTGGTGTGGGTGAAGAAGGTCACGTCGGGAGACCACTGGCTGAAGAGGAGCGCCTGATGCACCGAGCGGGGACCGGTGGCCAGGACGCCGATCGCCTGGTCGCGCACCTCCCAGCCGTGGCAGTACGGGCAGTGCAGGACGTCCCGGCCCCAGCGCTCCCGGACCCCGGGGACTGGGGGGAGCTCGTCCACCAGTCCGGTGGTCACCAGGAGGCGGCGCGCCCGCACGGTGCCGCCACCCTCCAGCTCGACGACGAACCCGTTGCCGTCGGCGGCCGCGCCCCGGACCCGACCGGTGACCACCTCCGCCCCGTACCGCCCGATCTCGTCCCGGCCGGTGGCCAGCAGTTCGCTCGGGCTGGTGCCGTCCCGGGTAAGGAAGCCGTGGACGCCGGCGGCCGGGGCGTTCCGGGGCTCGCCGGCGTCGATCACCAGCACCGAACGCCGGGCCCGGGCCAGGGTCAGTGCCCCGCTCAGCCCGGCGGCGCCCCCGCCGATCACCACCACGTCGTAGGAGTCGCCGTTCATCTGGCCCTCGCGACCAACAGCCGCCGGGAGGCGTGGATGACGGCGTCCGGGCGCCGCAGGATGCCCGCCGGATCCTCTTCGTCGGTGAGGAGGTCGAGGGCCTGGAGGTCGCCGGCGTCGGCATGCGACTCCACGTGCTCGCGCATGCGCCGCAGCTGCTGAAGAGCGACCTCCCGTGCCCGTGCGTCCAACGGCGGGTCCAGATGGATCCTCACCAGCCGGTCGACCACCACGTCGAAGCCCGCCGCCCCCAGCATGGCGGCGTAGTCGTCCGAGGCCGCCGCCCCGGGGAGGCCGGCGCGCATCTCGGCCAGCCACGTGGCCCGGGCCTCGTCGAGGCGTTCCCACAGCCCCGGTCGCCCGAGGTCCACGTCGTCGGGCACGAGGCGCAGAGGCTCGCCGAACTCGACCAGCGCCAGCACGCCGCCGGGCTCCAGCCGGGCGCGAAGGGCGCGTAGCGCCGCCCCCTCGTCGCCCACGTGGTGCAGCACCATGGAAGCCCAGACCAGATCGGCCGGGCCGAGGCTGGCGAGGCCGTCGGGCAGGTCCACGGCGCGGGTCTCCACCCGGCCGGCGAGCCCGAGGCGTTCGGCGCGCGGCGTCACGCTGGCCAGCATCTCCGTCGACCCGTCTGCGGCGAGGACCGTGGCCGCCGGGAACCGCCGGGCCAGCACGCAGGTGCCGACCCCCGGGCCACTCCCCACGTCGATGATCCGGCGCACCTCCCGCCCGTCCTGCTGGGAGAGCTCCACCAGGAGCGAGGTGGTGTCCTCCAGGAAGGAGCTCAGCGCTTCCGCTTCGGCTTCGGCGTAGGACACCATCGCCGCCCAGTCCATGTCGTGTACGTGTCGGCTCATGACGGTGATGGTACGACCCTTGTGCGCTGAGCGCATACACTCTTGCCAATGACGCAAGAAGGAGTGATCGAAAGCACCGTCCGGCGCAGGCTGCGCAGCCTGCGGCTGGCCCGCGGCTGGTCGCTCGACGAGCTGGCCCGCCGGTCCTACATCGGGGCGTCCACCATCAGCCGCATCGAGACCGGCCATCGCCGGGTGGCCCTCGACCAGCTGGTGAGCCTGGCTCACGCCCTGGATACCACGGTCGACGAGCTGCTCGCCGGCGACGACGAACAGGGCGACGTGATCATCCGCCCGACGCGCGACGTCGTCCGCGGGGTGACAGTGTGGACGCTCACCCGGCCGGACGACCCGTCCGGGCGGATCGTGGCCAAGATGCGGCTGCCGAAGCTGAAGCGGGAGCCGGAGCCACGAGTCCATCCCGGTCGCGACTGGTTCTACGTGTTGGACGGCGTCGCCCACCTGCTCCTGGGCGAGCGCCACCACCTCATCCAGACGGGCCAGGCCGCCGAGTTCGACACCATGACCCCGCACTGGATCCTGGGGGAGGGCGCGCCGGTCGACATCCTCACCATCTTCGACCACCACGGCGAACGGGCCCATCTGCACCCATCGTGAATCCGGGCGATGAGTTTCGCCGGTCGGTACCGTCTGACCCCTCGCTGCGACACCGCGCCAAGGAGGAGTACCGATGCCCGTCCGTCTGAACCCGTATCTCAGCTTCCGCGACAGCGCCCGCCAGGCGATGGAGTTCTACCAGTCGGTCTTCGGCGGGGAGCTGACCCTGAACACCTTCGCCGAGTTCCAGGCCAGCGAGGACCCGGCGGAGAAGGACAAGATCATGCATTCCATGCTGGAGGCGGACGGCATCGTCCTCATGGGCGCCGACACCCCGGACAGCATGGAGTACACCCAGCCCGCCGGCATCTCCATCTCGCTCAGCGGCGAGGACGAGACGGCGCTCCGCGGCTATTGGGACAAGCTGGTGGACGGCGGCATGCCGATCATGCCCCTGGAGAAGGCGCCATGGGGCGACACCTTCGGCATGTGCGTCGACAGGTTCGGGATCAGCTGGATGGTGAACATCATCGGCAGCCAGACGTAGGCGGGCCCGGGCTCGTCACATGCTGCTCGCCGACCTGGTAGACGCCTCGGCCCGCGTGGGGGCGACCAGATCCCGCAAGGTCAAGGTGGCGGCCCTGGCCGAGGTGCTCGGCCGGGCCGGGCCGGACGAGGTCGGGCCGGCCGCCGCCTTCCTGTCCGGGCAGCTGCGCCAGGGCCGGGTGGGGGTGGGCTGGGCCCTGATCTCGGCGGTTGCGTCGGCGCCCGCTCTCTCCCCCACCCTCACCGTCACCGAGCTCGACCAGGCGGTCGACCGCCTCGCCGGCCTGGCCGGGCCGGGGTCGATCGGCGCCCGCTCGGCGGTGCTGGCCGGCCTGTTCGAACGGGCGACGGAGGCGGAGGCCGACTTCATGCGCCGGCTGCTCCTCGGTGACCTGCGCCAGGGCGCCCTCGACGCCCTGGTCATCGAGGGCCTGGCCGCCGCAGTGGGCGTTGGCGTCAACCTCGTGCGGCGGGCGGTCATGCTCGACGGCGACCTGTCCCGGGTGGCGGTCACGGCGGTGACCGAGGGTGAGGACGGGCTGTGCGCCATCGGCCTGCGCCTCCTCCGCCCCGTCCAGCCCATGCTGGCGGCCACCGCCGCCGACGTGGGCGAGGCCATCGGGGCGTGCGGGCTGTCGTCGGTGGAGTGGAAGCTCGACGGGGCGCGCATCCAGGCCCACCGGGACGGTGACGAGGTCCGGCTGTTCACCCGCAACCTGAACGACGTGACCGGCCGGCTCCCCGGGGTCGTCGCCCTGGTCCGCTCGCTGCCCGCCGAGCGCCTGGTGCTGGACGGTGAGGTCATGGGCAGCGCCGACGGCGAGCGCCCCGACGCCTTCCAGGACATCATGAGCCGCTTCGGTCGCCAAGACGGCGGCGGCGGGGACCTGGGCGTGTGGTTCTTCGACCTCCTGCACCTCGACGGCGAGGACCTCCTCGACCAGCCCCTGCTGGAGCGCAGCCGGCTGCTGGCCGAGGTGGCCGGGCCGTTCCAGGTGCCGTCACTGGTGACCGACGACCCCGAGGCCGCCGCCGAGTTCGCCGCCGGGGCCCTGCG
>JBOGIE010000213.1:0-5362 GCA_050742435.1 Acidimicrobiales bacterium
TGGGACACCCGCGACGCCACGCCGGTGGCCAAGGCGTGCATCGCCCTGCTTTCGGACTGGTTCCCGGCCACCACCGGCGAGATCGTGCATGTCGACGGCGGGTTCCACGCCATCGCCGCGCCCCTCTCGGCCGGCACCGACGCCCCGTGAACGCGTCCCCGATGGTTCTTCTTTGTCGGCTGGTGCACCTCAGGGGTAGCTGACCCGACAAAGAGCTACCGGTCGTGCACGTAGCGGCCGGGGGCGTCGTCGAGCGGGGGATGGGCGGCGCTGCCGAGCGCCGGGGGCGGCCGGCGGTCACCCGCCCGGTCGGCGATCCATGCCGCCCAGTCGTGCCACCAGGATCCTGCGTGCTCGACCGCCCCGGCCAGCCAGGCCTCGGGCGCGGCGGGGCAGTCTTCGTTGGTCCAGTACACCCGCTTCGACTGCGGCGGGTTGACGATGCCGGCCACGTGGCCGGACGAGCTCAGCACGAAGCGGACGTCGCCCCCGAGGAGTCTGGTGGCGGCGTAGGCCGACGTCCAGGGTGCGATGTGATCCTCCTTGGCGGACAGGACGTAGGTGTCGGCGGTGATCCGGTCGAGCTCCAGCAGCGTGCCGGCCAACGTCATCTCGCCCCGGGCCAGCTGGTTCTCCACGTAGCAGTAGCGCAGGTAGAAGGAGTGCATCTCGGCCGGCATGCGGGTGCCATCGGCGTTCCAGGCCAGGATGTCGAAGGCCGGCGGCGGTTCGCCCATCAGCCAGCCCCGCTCGACGTAGTTCCAGATGAGGTCCCGGGCCCGCAGGAGGTCGAACATGGTCGACATCTCGGTCGAGTCCAGGTAGCCGCGCCGCAGCATCGTCTCGCTCAGCCGCTCGACCGACTTCCGGTCGACGAAGCGGCCCATGGGGCCGGGCTCGTCGAAGTCCAGCAGGGTGTTCAGCAGGGTGGCCGAGCGCACCCGGTCGTGCTCGTTGGCCTCCAGGTAGGCCAGGAGCATGGCGGTGAGCGTCCCACCCAGGCACAGGCCGACGATGTTGACGTGCTGGGTGCCGGTGATCTCGGCGATGACGTCGAGGGCCTGGAGCGGGCCGCGCAGCAGGTAGTCGTCGAGGGCGACGTTCCGCATCGACTCGTCGGGGTTCCGGTAGCTGATGGCGAAGACGGTGTGGCCGTGGGTGACCGCCCACTCGACCAGGCTCCGGCCGGGCGCCAGATCCATGATGTAGTACTTGTTGATCCACGGCGGGCTGCAGAGCAGCGGGACCTCGAAGGTCGTCGGGGTCTGGGGCGCGTACTGGATCAGCTCCATGAGGTCGTTGCGGAACACGACCTTTCCCGGCGTGGCGGCCAGGTTCTCGCCGAGCCGGAAGGGCGCGGTGTCCACCTGCCGAGGCTTCCCGCCGTTCGTGGTGAGATCGGTGAAGAAGTTGGCGAGGCCGGCGAGCACCGACAGCCCGTTGCTCTCCTGGGCTCGCCGGAGGGCGGCCGGGTTGGTCCAGAGGAAGTTGGTCGGGGCGAGGGCGTCGACGAGGAGGCCGAGGGCGAAATGGGCCTTGTCGGCGGCGGCCGGCTCCAGACCGGCCGCGTCCACCAACTCGTGGACGTACCTCGACCAGGCCAGGTACCCCTGCTGGTGCCAGAAGAACCAGGGGTTGGTCGCCCAGCTGGGGTCCCGGAAGCGCCGGTCGTCGGCCGCAGGCTCCAGCGCCCCGTGGACCTCCAGACCGAACACCCGCCCACCGGCGGCGATGCCGGCCCGAGCCACGGCGGCGCCGTAGCGGCCGGCCGGTTCGAGGATGCGGCTCGGATTGCCGGCGAGGGTGGCGACCACCCGGCCGAGCACCTCGGCGAACCCGGCGGTGTCGACCCCCGCCAGCAGGCCGGCTTCGGGCGCCAGCGCCTCGGCCGCCTGGGCGGCGACAGGGTCCGGCTCAGCTGCGCCGGTTGATCGAGAGGTAGCTCCGGTAGACAGAGAGCAGCGCCTCCTTCTGGTCGTCGGTGAGCTTGGAGTCGGCGCGGATGGCGGACTCCGTGCTCCGCGGTTCGACCTTCCCCTCGGCGGGAGCCGCCTCGTCGTCGCGGAGCCCGGCCTGGGCCATCATGGCCTCGGCCGAGAGATCCAGGGCCTGGGCGATGGAGCGCAGCACGCGCACCGACGGCGCGTGCATGCCGCGCTCGATCTGGCTCAGGTAGGCGTTGGAGATCTTGGTGCGCTCCGCCATCTCGCGCAGCGACAGGTTGGCCAGCCGGCGCTGGGAGCGCAGGAAGTTGCCGAGGGCCTCCCGGTGGGCCTGCCACGGGTCATCGGTCACGTCCGGTCACCGTAGAGCGTGGTCGGACCCCGGTGTGGGCGCGCCGCGGCGGGCGCAGCAACTGCGCTGCGCCCGCCGCGTGCGTCCTGGAAGTACCCCGGTCAGCTCCGGGGGGGAGCGGTCTTGGCCGACTGGGCCGACGCCGTGCCCGCCCGGGTGGCCGGCAGGGCCGCCTCGAGCAGCTGGTTGAGGAACTCACGCTGGTTGGCGAGCAGCTTCTCGGTGAACCCGAAGGCGTTCTCGAGCACCTGGCTCGGCGGCACAGGGGTGGAAAAGGCCAGCTCGGGCAGCTTGGAGTACACGGACTCCACGGTCTCGGCCCAGCTCCGTACAGACTCCACGGCCGCCTTCTGGCTGGCCTGCATCCCTGCGAAGACCTTGTCCTGGATGGCAGTGGTGGTTTCGGTCGCAGTAGGCATGACGCCTCCCTTGCTGGTGGATACGTTAACTATACCACGCACCTGCTTGGTCGAAACATAGGTTTGGCGGGCGGCGCCGGCGGGCACGTACAGCGGACGACGGAGGTTCTGTCCAGGCGCGCCCTCAGGTGGCCTGCGGCGGGGCACGCAGAAGCCAGCGGGTCGTCACCGGGCATTGCCGGGGCGCCATCAGCCATCAGCCATCACCGCGTCACCAGCCCGCGTCGTATGCACCGCAACCGCATGTCCAGCGCAGGCAGACCGGTGCGCGAGTCGAGAGGGGAAAGTATGGCGAATGCCAACGCACCAACGCCCACCGTCGTCCACGTGGCGGAGCTGGCGTCCCGGGCCGGGACGCTCCTCGGCCACAGCGACTGGCGCACCATCACCCAGGAGGACGTCGACGCCTTCGCCGAGCTCACCGGCGACCGCCAATGGATCCACATCGACCCCGAACGGGCCGCGGCC
Organism: Acidimicrobiales bacterium; assembly: GCA_050742435.1. Classification (GTDB taxonomy): domain Bacteria; phylum Actinomycetota; class Acidimicrobiia; order Acidimicrobiales; family AC-14; genus CADCTB01. The sequence goes on from JBOGIE010000213.1 coordinate 3,183, forward strand.
GGCCCCTTCGGCGGGACGATCGCCTACGGGTACCTCACGCTGTCGCTGGCCACGCTGTTCCTGGACGAGGTGCTCAGGGTCGAGGGCGCCGGGCTGGTCCTGAACTACGGCTCGAACCGGGTCCGGTACCCGGCGCCGGTGCCGGTGGGCTCACGGGTCCGGGCCGCGGTGGAGCTGCAGAGCGTGGAAGAGGTGGCCGGCGGCGTGCAGACCGTCTTCCGCCTCACCTTCGAGGTCGAAGGCCAGCCCCGTCCGGGGTGCGTGGCCGAGATCGTGTACCGCTACTACGGCGAGTTCCCGGCCCGCGCCGCGTCATGACCGCCCCCGTCGACCACGACACTGCCGCCTCCTGGGACCCGGCGGCGTTCGGGCCGGTCCTGGCCCGCCTGGGGGCGGGCCTGGCCCGCCACCCGGTCGCCGCCCTGGGGGCCGCCACCCGCCTTTCCGGCCGGCTGGCCGTGGCCGCCACCGAGGCCGCGGCGCGGGCCCTGGCCGACGACGCCGAGCGCGGGGAGGCGGCCGGCGATCGCCGCTTCTCCGACCCCGCCTGGGAGGACCATCCCTGGTTCTTCGCCCAGCGGGAGGCCCACCTGGCGCTGGCGGACTGGCTGGGGGAGCTCACCGGCGCCAGCGGGCTGGAGGGGATCGACGCCGAGAAGGCCGCCGTCGCCCTGGGCCTGGTGGCCGACGCCTTGGCCCCCACCAACTTCCTGCCGACCAACCCCACCGCCCTGCGCACCGCGCTCGAGACGGGCGGGGCCAGCGTGGTGCAGGGCGCGGCCAACTTCCTGGACGACGTGGTGGACAACGACGGTCGCCCCCGCCAGGTGGACGCGTCGGAGCTGGTCGTGGGGGAGCAGTTGGCCCGCACGCCGGGCAAGGTGGTGTTCCGCAACGACCTGGTCGAGGTGATCCAGTACGCCCCGCAGACCAAGTCGGTCTTCGACGTTCCCTTGCTGCTCAGCCCGCCGTGGATCAACCGCTACTACATCATGGACCTGGCCCCCGGCCGCAGCTTCGTCGAGTGGGCGGTCGGCCACGGCCACACCACCTTCGCCCTCAGCTACCGGAATGCCGACGCCTCGATGCGGGGAGTCACGCTCGACGACTACATGCGCAAGGGCCTGGAAGCGGCCCTCGATGCCGTATGCGACATCACCGGTGCCGAGAAGGTCAACGTCGCCGGGCTGTGCGTCGGCGGAACGCTGGCCGCCATGCTCGCCGCCTGGCAGGCGCAGGGTGGCGACGACCGCCTGCATTCCCTGACCCTGCTCAACACCCTCCTCGACTTCGGCCGGCCCGGCCCGCTCGGCGCGTTCACCGACCCCGAGGCGGTGGCCCGGACGGAGGAGCGCATGGCCAGGACGGGCTACATGGACGGCCGGGAGATGGCCGCCACGTTCGACGCCCTCCGCGCCAACGACCTGATCTGGAGCTACGTGGCGGCCAACTGGCTCAGGGGCGAGCGCCCTCCGGCCTTCGACATCCTGGCCTGGAACGCCGACGCCACCCGGATCCCCGAGGCGACGCACGGCGCCTACCTGCGGTCGCTGTACCTGGAGAACCGGCTGGCGCAGGGGACCATGACCATGGCCGGGCGCCGGCTCGACCTGGGCGACGTCAAGGCCCCCACCTACGTCCTCGCCGCCCAGCGTGACCACATCACCCCCTGGAAGTCCTCGTACGCCACCACCGGCCTGCTCGGCGGGCCCGTCCGGTTCGTGCTGAGCTCGGCCGGCCACATCGCCGGCATCGTCAACCCGCCCGGCCCCAAGCGCCGGCACTGGACGAACGAGGACTGCGACTGCCCGCCGGAGGAGTGGCTGGCCGGGGCGACGGAGCACGAGGGGTCGTGGTGGGGCGACTGGGCCGGCTGGATCGGGAAGCGGGCCGGGAAGCGCCGGCCGGCGCCGGCGATCGGCAGCGAGAAGTACCCCGTCCTCGGCGACGCGCCGGGGACGTACGTGCACGGATGACTTCATCAGAGAGGGGAACGAGATGCTCGACGTCAAGTCCGTAGGGATCGCAGGAACGGGGATGATGGGCTCCGGGATCGCCGAGGTGGCGGCCAAGGCCGGCTTCGACGTGATCGTCCGGGGCCGGAGCCAGGCCAAGGCCGACGCCGCCGTCGGCCGGGTGGCGAAGTCCCTGACCACCCAGGTGGAGAAGGGCAAGCTGCC
>JBOGIE010000214.1:0-5348 GCA_050742435.1 Acidimicrobiales bacterium
TCGAGCGGGTGGGCCCGGCGGTCACCGAGTTCGGCCCGGGCGACGAGGTCGTGGGCTACGACCGGGAGGACCACGTCCAGTGGGGGACGCTGTCGGAGCTGGTGAGCGTGCCCATCCGCTGCCTGGCGCCCAAGCCGGCCGACCTGGGCTGGGCCGAGGCCGGCGCCCTGCCACTGGCCGGCCTGACCGCCTACCAGTGCGTGCTGGCCGCGGGGATGGGGCCGGGCCACACGGTCCTCGTCCACGGCGCCTCGGGCGGGGTGGGCACGTTCGCCGTGCAGTTCGCCTCCTGGTCCGGCGCCCGGGTGATCGGCACCGCCAGCCCGGCCAACCACGACCACGTGCGCAGTCTGGGCGGTGAGCCGGTCGCCTACGGGGAAGGCCTGGTCGCCGCCGTGCGGGAGCTGGCGCCCGAGGGCGTGGGCGTGATCATCGACCTGGTCGGCGGCGACGCGCTCGAGGCCACCCTCGACCTGGGGAACGACGAGTTCCGGCTGGTGAGCGTCACCGATCCCGACCGGGTCAAGGAACTGGGCGGGCGCTACATCTTCGTGCGCCCCAACGCCGACCAGCTGTCCGAGCTGGGCCGGTTGGCCGGCGAGGGGTCGCTACGGATCCACGTACGGGAGACGTTCCCGTTCGAGCGGGCCGACGAGGCCCTGGCCCGGGTGGAGGAAGGTCACGGTCCGGGCAAGGTGGTCGTGCTCTTCGACTGACCGCCGGGAACCGGTGACGTCTGGTGCGATATGTCGCACCAGACGTCACCGGTTCGGAAAAGGGGGCGGCTACTTCTCGATCGGCGCCTTGACCAGGTTGCCCCACTCGGTCCACGACCCGTCGTAGTTGCGGACGGTGGGGTAGCCGAGCAGGTTCTGGAGCACGAACCAGGTGTGGCTGGAGCGCTCGCCGATGCGGCAGTAGACCACCACGTCGTCGTCGGGGCTGAGTCCCAGCTCCTCGGCGTAGATCTTGCGCAGGGCGTCGGCGTCCTTGAACGTGCCGTCGTCGTTGGCCGCCATCTTCCAGGGCTTGCTGGCCGCGCCCGGGATGTGCCCGCCGCGCAGGGCGCCCTCCTGGGGGTAGTCCGGCATGTGCAGCAGCTCGCCCGAGTACTCGCCCGGGGAGCGGACGTCGACCAGCTTCCCGCCCTGGCCGATGTGGTCGAGCACCTCGTCGCGGAAGGCCCGGATGGGGGCGTCCTCGCGCTCGACGACCGGGTACTCGCTGGGGTCGGGCTTGGGCACGTCGGTGGTGAGGTCGCGTCCCTCCTGCAGCCACTTCATGCGGCCGCCGTTGAGCAGGCGGACGTCGGGGTGGCCGAAGAGCTTGAACACCCACAGGGCGTAGGCGGCCCACCAGTTGAAGTTGTCGCCGTAGAAGACCACCGTCGAGTCCCGGCTGATCCCGCTGCGCGAGCACAGGTCGGCGAAGGCCTGGCCGTCGACGTAGTCCCGGGTGACGGGATCGTTCAGGTCGAGATGCCAGTCCACCTTGATCGCGCCGGGGATGTGCCCGGTGTCGTAGAGCAGCACGTCCTCGTCGGACTCGACCACGACCAGGCCCGGATCGTTCAGGTGCTCGGCCAGCCAACCGGTGGTGACCAGCAACTCGGGCTTGGAGTACTGGGCCAGCTCCGGGGAGTCATCGGGGGGAACCGAGGGCATGAGGGCATCCTCCTTGGACGTCGCGTTCGTGTCGCTGCCAGACTACCGGGCAATCCCGACTTCGGCGGTCAAGAATTGCCGTCCGTGGGATCATAGGGTCATGGTCCCGAATTCCGACAGCTCCACCAGCACGGCCCCGCCCGCCCTGCAGCGCATCGTCGACCTGTTCGGCGGGGCGCCCAAGGAGCTGCGGCTGCAGGCCCTGCTGGAGTACTCCAAGAAGGTCCCGCCCCTTCCCGAGGAGCTGGCCGGCCACCGCGAGCTGATGGAGCACGTCCCCGAGTGCCAGACCCCGTTCTTCCTGGCCACCGAGCTCGACGACGAGGAGCGGGTCCACCTGCACTTCGACGTCCCCGACCAGGCCCCCACCACCCGGGGCTTCGCCGGGATCCTCCACAGCGGGCTGGACGGGGCCAAGGCGGGCGACGTCCTGGCCACGCCCAACGACTTCTACATGAAGATGGGCCTGGCCGAGGCCATCTCCTCCCAGCGCCTCCGGGGCATGTCGGCCATCCTCAACCGGCTCAAGCGCCAGGTGGCCGCCCACGTGGCGGCCCGGGAGGCCGCCCCCATGTAGTGGCGGCGCGAGGAACCGCCTCGCCGTAATCGCCTGCCCCCCTGAGCATTCCCGGCACCGGTCGGCGTAGGCTCGGGCCGAACCGGTCGCAGGCTGGGCGAGAGGGGGCCTGAGACGAGCGACATGGGCGAGCGCCACCGCGCCGCAATCCGGGACCGATCGGCCGTGGGCTGATGTTGCCCCTGGTCCTTGCCGGGCCCATTGTCCGGCGGGTGGAGCCCCGGGTGTGCAGCTTCTGGGTCGCCCTGCGCCAGCCGGCCACGGTGACGGCCGACGTCTGGCCCGGGACACAGCAGTCCGGCGGCGTGGGCACCGTTCCGTCCAGCGCCCCCAAAGTGGCCACCGGCTCGGCTCCCACGGTGCCCTTCGGCGCCAACCTGCACGTGGCGGTGGTGACGGCCCGGGCGGCGGCGTCGTTCCAGCCGGGCGCCATCTTCTCCTACGACCTCTCGTTCGCGTCGGACGACCCCGCCCTCGGCCCCACCAACCTCAACGAGCAGGGGCTGCTGGACGACGAGCTGGCCAGCCCCCGCCTGCCCAACGTCGATCCCGAGGCGCCCCGCCACGTCGCCCTCGGCTACGTCAGCGGCCAGCTGCCGACGTTCGTCACCCTGCCCGGGGCGCTGGTCGACCTGCGCCTGGCCCACGCCTCCTGCCGCGACGTGCAGTCCGGCGGGCCCGACGCCCTGACGTTCCTCGACGCCGAGGTCGCGGCCCACCTCCTCGACCCGCTGGCCCGGCCCCAGCAGCTGTTCCTCACCGGCGACCAGATCTACGCCGACCACGTCTCGCGCTGCCTGCTGAAGCCGCTCCACGAGCTGGCCGTCGAGCTGGTCGGTGGCGGCGGGGAACGGGTGCCGGTGGGCGGGACCGACGTCCTCGTGACCGTGGCCAACTTCCCGGCCCACCGCCGCCTGCGCCTGGTGCGGGACGAGGCCCGGTTCTCGGGGATGGAGGGCGACAGCCACCTCCTGAGCTTCGGTGAGTACGCCGCCCTGTACCTCCTGAACTGGAGCTCGCGGGTGTGGCGCCCGCTGGCCACCGCCGACGAGGTGTACGTGAGCGCCGGGGGCTCGGCGGTGGCGGCCAAGCTCACCGACTGGGAGGCGTGCCACCCCGACGCCCTCGACCAGCCCACCCTGGCCAACTGGAAGAAGGCGGAGACCACCCTCCAGCACGGCCAGGACCAGACCACGTTCCAGGCCGACGTCGGCCGCACGACGGTGTACCGGGACGCCGTCCCCAAGGTGGCCCGGCTGCTGGCCAACTGCCCGACCTTCATGGTCTTCGACGACCACGACGTCACCGACGACTGGAACCTCAACAAGCGGTGGCGCAACCGGGTCGTCCCCCGCCCCCTCGGCCGGGCCATTCTCCGCAACGCGGTGACCGCCTACACCGTCTTCCAGGCGTGGGGGAACGACCCCCGGGCCTTCACCCGGGCCGACGAGTCGATCTTCGACCCCCTGGAGGGGCTGCCCGAGCCCCGGCCCGGCGACCCCATCTGGGCGCTGAAGAAGCCGATCAGGTCCGGCGAGGCCCAGAAGTTCACCAACAACGGCAATCTCATGAAGCTGGCCCACGACGCCCTGGCCGGCCCCGGGCCCTACCCCGCCGGCGACCAGTCGCCCCTGGAGAAGCTGCTCGGCCTGGACGACCCCGACACGTCGGAGAACGCCGAGGCCAAGGCCGACTTCCACTGGTCGTTCGACGGGCCGAAGCACCGCGTCGTCGCCCTCGACACCCGCACCCGCCGGTCCTACAAGGGCGAGGGGTTGGCGCCGCCGGCCCTGCTGGGCACCAGCATCAAGTCCCAGCTGCCCCAGGGCCCCTTCGCCGGCGACCAGGAGCTCCTGGTGGTGCTCTCGGCTGCCCCCGTCATCGGTCCCACCCTCATCCACGACGTGGTCCAGCCGGTGTCGATCGTCGTCCACGACGTGAAGACCACGATCGAGGGGGACGACAGCTACGACCCGTGCCGCCCGGGGATCCCACTGACCGGCGCCGAGGCGCGCGAGGCGGAAGGCTGGAACGGCGACGAGGTGGCGGTCGAGGAGCTCCTCCAGCGCCTGGCCACCTACCCGTCGGTGGTCATCCTTTCGGGCGACGTGCACCTGTCGTCCAGCGCGGTGCTCGACTACTGGCCGCGGGAGGCGACGGCGCCCGTGTCGCGCATCGTGCAGCTGACCTCCAGCGGGGCGCGGAAGGAGGGCCCGTCCGTGCTCCGCCCCCTGGTCCGCGCCCTGCCGTTCGGCCAGGGGATGCTGCGAGGCGAGCCGGTGGAGCGCCTGGCGTGGAAGGAGTTCATGCTCGACACCACGCCGGGCGGGGAGGGGGAGGACCTCCCTGCCATCAGCATCCCGGCCGGGTCGTCGATCACCACCGGGCGCCGGGCCCGCATGCTGCGCACGCCGTCGCTGGTGCCCGCGGGCGGTTGGCCCGCGGACACGGTCGTCAACCACCCGCCCGACTGGCGGTGGCGGGCCCGCATGCTGCGCGATGAGCGGACGCGGGCCGAGCTGCCCGTGACCTACCCGTTCCAGGCGCCGGTCGACGAGTTCGACCCCGCCGACCCCACCGCCAGCTTCGCCCGCATCGTCTCCCGCCACGCCCTGGCCGCGCTGGACCGCAAGGACCAGATGCGGGTCTGCGTGTTCTCCCCGAACGCGGCCACGGTGACCTTCCGGGAGGGCGAGGTGGACGGCGACGTGCTCGTACGCCACACCGTGTTCTCGGAGGCCACGGTGGGGTCGGCCCTCGGCGCGCCCAACACCATGCACGAGGTGTCCGTCCGCCCGGCCGTCGCCGACCCCCGGCCCGAGCTCCGGACGCGAGAGGCCTGATGGCCGAGGCCAAGAAGGAGCGCACCTGCTGGCAGTGGGTCGTCTACGGCTTCAAGAAGTTCGTCGAATGGGTGGAGGACACCTTCAGCGACCCGGCCCTGGCCCGGGCCTACCTCGAGGACCTCGGCCTCCCGCCGGACACGCCGCTCACCCCGCCCGAGAAGGTGCCGCCCGAGCTGAAGGGCAAGATCGACGGCTACCTCAACCAGGTCGACCCCGACCAGGTGGCCCTGGGCGAGACCGTGCTGGCCATCGCCGACGCCT
>JBOGIE010000215.1:0-5331 GCA_050742435.1 Acidimicrobiales bacterium
TCGACCAGGCCCTGGTCGAAGCGGAAGGCCGGACCCTGGAACGGGCCCTGGCCGCCCACGGGGTCGACACCGCCCTGGTCGGCATGACCGTGGGCCCCACCGTCACCCGCTACGAGCTGGCCCTGGGACCGGGCGTGAAGGTGTCCAGGGTCACCAACCTGCACAAGGACATCGCCTACGCCATGGCCTCGGCCGACGTCCGCATCCTGGCCCCCATCCCGGGCCGGTCGGCGATCGGCGTGGAGGTCCCCAACCGGCAGCGTCAGCTGGTCATGGTGGGCGACATCCTCACCTCGCCCGAGGCCCAGAAGGCCTCCCACCCCCTGGAAGTGGCCATGGGGCGGGACATCGCCGGCCGCCCCATCCTGGTCAACCTGGCCAACGCCCCCCACATCCTGATCGCCGGGGCCACGGGCGCGGGCAAGTCGTCCTGCCTGAACTCCCTGCTCACGAGCATCCTGATGCGCTCCACCCCCGACCAGGTGCGCCTGATCCTGGTCGACCCCAAGCGGGTGGAGCTGGGCCAGTACAACGGCCTGCCCCACCTCCTTACCCAGGTGGTCGTGAACCCCAAGCGGGCGGCCAACGCCCTGGCCTGGGCCGTCCACGAGATGGAGCGGCGCTACGACCTGCTGGCCGAGGTCGGCGTCCGCGACATCACCGGCTACAACGCGGCCTACGACCGGGGCGACCTGCAACCCGACCCCGGCTCCGATGTCACCTACCAGCGCCTCCCGTACATCCTGCTGGTGGTCGACGAGCTGAACGACCTGATGATGGTCGCGGCAAGGGACGTGGAGGAGTCGATCTGCCGCATCGCCCAGATGGCCCGGGCGGTGGGCATCCACCTGGTGATCGCCACCCAGCGGCCCTCGGTCGACGTCATCACCGGGGTCATCAAGGCCAACATCCCGTCCCGCCTGGCCTTTGCCGTCAGCTCGGCCACCGACAGCCGGGTCATCCTCGACCAGGTGGGGGCCGAGCGCCTGGTCGGCCAGGGCGACATGCTGCTGGCCATCGCCAGCTCCAGCGTGCCGCTCCGGGTCCAGGGGGCCTGGGTGGGCGAGGACGAGGTGCGCAAGGTCGTCGCCCACTGGCGACGCCAGGCCCCCCAGCCGGCCTACGTCGAGGGGGTCGAGGGCGACGACGCCACGTCGGGCTACGACGGCAGCGGCAGCGGCGGCTCAGGCAACCACGAGGACGACGACGACATGCTCGACCAGGCCATGGAGCTGGTGGTGCGGTCCCAGCTGGGGTCGACGTCGATGCTCCAGCGCAAGCTGCGCCTGGGCTTCGCCCGGGCCGGCCGGCTCATGGACCTGCTCGAGCAGCGGGGCGTGGTCGGCCCCTCCGAGGGGTCCAAGGCCCGGGCCGTACTGATGACGCCCGAGGAACTCGACGAGCTCAGGGGCCGGTCATAGAAAAAGAACGAGCCGGCGACGCCTCCCCATTGAGGCGCCACCGGCTCGGGTGATTGAGGGGATTGTCTAGGCGGCGATACGGGCCCGCCCGTTGCCGGTCTTGGTGCCGGTGCCGACCGAGGTCGTCCCGAACCACCCCAGCAGGGTGGACCAGACGCTCGACAGGGCGCCGATGACCAGGCCGGTGCCGACCGTGCCCATCCACGGCTCGCGTACCGTGATGCCGTAGCCGTCGAACAGCGAGAAGTCGATGGCGACGGCGAACACGACCGCGAGGGTGAAGGTGAACAGGGTGCGGATCCGGTCGAGCCCGGGAGCGTTGTCGACGACAAGGTCGGTGACCTTGAGAGCGACAAGACCGAGCAATGCGACCACGGCGAACTCATGCATGTAAGGGCCTCCTTTACCTGACGCTTACATCCAATTCGACCCTGACCGCAGAAAAAAGGTCACATCTCAAGTTGCGGCCGGCGACGAGATCTGGGAAAGACTGTCGCCATGGCCAACTACGAGGGTTACTGCGTCAAGTGCCGCGAGAAGCGGGAGTTCGAGGGCAACGAGGTGGAGCTGGCCAACGGCCGGCGGGCGGCCCAGGGCGCCTGCCCCGTCTGCGGGACCAAGATGAACCGCATGCTGGGCAAGGACAAGTAGGGGCCGGCCGTACCCCGATAGATTGAGCGGGTGCCGGAGCGCTACTGGGTCGAGACACTGGGCTGTCCCAAGAACCAGGTCGACTCCGACAAGCTGACCGGCACCCTGCGGGCCGAGGGGCTGGAGGCGGCGGAAGGGCCCGACGACGCCGACCTGGTCGTCGTCAACACCTGCGCCTTCATCGAGGCCGCCCGCCAGGAGTCGATCGACACCATCCTGGCCCTTTCCGACGCCCGCCGCGCCGGTGCCCGCCTGGTGGTCACCGGGTGCCTGGCCGAGCGGGCGGGCGACGAGCTGGCCGAGGCCCTGCCCGAGGTCGACCAGGTGGCGGGGTTCGGCGTGCCTGTCACGCTTGGGCGCAAGACACCCTCGTTCGACCTGCTCAACCTGCCCCGGCCCCCATCCGCGGCGCCCTGGGCCTACGTCAAGGTGGCCGAGGGCTGCGACCGCACGTGCGGGTTCTGCGCCATCCCCTCGTTCCGGGGGCCGCAGCGGTCCCGCACCGAGGAGTCGATCCTGGCCGAGGTCGACGGGCTCGACGTGGCCGAGGTCGTGTTGGTCGCCCAGGACCTGGCCTCCTACGGGCGGGACGTGGGCCGCAAGGGGGCCATCCTGGGGCTGGTCGAGGCGGTGGCCGCCCGGGTCGCCCGCACCAGGCTGCTGTACCTGTACCCGTCCGAGCTGGACGACCGCCTGGTCGACACGATCCTCGCCACCGGCGTCCCGTACTTCGACCTCTCCCTGCAGCACGCCTCCAAGCCGCTCCTCAGGCGCATGCGCCGGTGGGGGGACGGCGACCGGTTCCTGCGCCGGATCGAGTCGATCCGCGGCCTCGACCCGTCCGCCGCCTTCCGGTCGTCGTTCATCGTCGGCTACCCGGGCGAGACCGAGGAGGACCACGACGTCCTCCTGCGCTTCGTCGAGGACGCCCGGCTCGACTGGGCCGGCTTCTTCGCCTACTCCCGGGAGGAAGGGACCCTGGCCGCGGGGCTGGACGGGGCGGTCGACCCCGGCCTGGTGGCCGAGCGCCTGCGCGAGCTGTCCGAGCTCCAGGACCGCATCACCGCCGAGCGCCGGGTCGAGCTGGTCGGCGACGTGGTCGAGGTCCTGGTCGACGAGCCGGGCGTGGGCCGCACCCACCGCGAGGCGCCCGAGATCGACGGGATCGTGTCGGTGCCCGCGTCGCTCGCGGTCGGCGAGTTCGCCAAGGTCACGGTCACGGGGGCGGCCGGTCCCGACCTGGACGCGGCGTAGGGGGCCTGCCAGCCGTGGCCACCAACACCTTCGGCCCGTCCGCCCTGGCCACCCCGGCCAATGCCGTCACCCTGGTGCGGATCCTCGTCCTGCCCCTGCTCATCGCCCTGCTGCTGGACGACGGGCCGGCGTGGCCCGCGCTGGCCCTGTGGGTGGTCCTGGCCGGGAGCGACTGTGTGGACGGCTGGCTGGCCCGCCGCCAGGGCACCACCCGCTCGGGCGCCTTCCTCGACCCCCTGGCCGACAAGATCCTGGTCCTGGGGGCCATGGTCGCCCTGGTCGCCAAGGGGATCCTGTGGTGGCTTCCGGTGGCCATCATCGCCGTGCGGGAGGTCGCCCTGAGCGCCTACCGGTCCTACGTGGGCCGCCGGGGAGTGTCGGTGCCGGCCCGGTTCCAGGCCAAGGTCAAGACGTGGGTGCAGGCCGTGGCCGTGGGCATGGCCATCGCCCCCGTCTCCGGCGACTGGTACCGCGGCCTCATGCTCACCGCGCTGTGGGTGGCTGTCGTGCTGACCGTCGTGACCGGCGTCCAGTACCTCTGGGACGGCCGGAGAGTCGTCCGTGAGATGTGAGGTCGTCGCGGTCGGGACCGAGCTGCTGCTGGGCCAGGTCGTCGACTCCAACTCGGCCTACATCGGCGACCAGCTGGCGCTGGCCGGGATCAACTGCCACTTCCAGACCAAGGTGGGCGACAACTGCGAGCGGATCGCATCGGTCCTGCGCATCGCCCTGGACCGCAACGACGCGGTCATCGTGTGCGGGGGGCTGGGCCCGACCGCCGACGACATCAGCCGGGAGGCCATCGCCGAGGTCCTGGGCGTCGGGCTGGTGCGCGACCCGGCCATGGTCGAGCGCATCCGGGAGCTGTTCCAGGCCCGCAAGCGGGACATGGCCCCCAGCAACGCCCGGCAGGCCGATCGTGTCGAGGGGGCCACGTTCATCCCCCAGGAGCGGGGGACGGCGCCCGGGCTGATCTGCCCCGTGCCCGGCGGGGATGGCGACAAAGTCATCTACGCCATCCCCGGCGTTCCGTTCGAGATGAAGGAGATGCTCGACCGGGCGGTGATCCCCGATTTGAAACGGCGGTCGGGGTCGACCGCGGTGATCCTCAGCCGCATGCTGCGCACGTGGGGGCTGCCCGAGTCGACCCTGGGCGAGCTGGTGGCTATCCGCGTCGAGGCCCTCCAGGAGCGGTCGAACCCCACCATCGCCTTCCTGGCCTCGGGGATCGAGGGCATCAAGGTCCGCATCACGGCCAAGGGGGAGTCGGAAGCCGATGCCCGGGCCATGCTCGACGAGGAGGAGGCCGAGCTGCGCAAGATCCTCGGCGACCTGGTCTTCGGGGTCGACGACCAGTCCATGGAGCGGGTGGTCGCCGACCTCCTGATCGAGCGCGGCCTCACCGTGGGCGTGGCCGAGTCGCTCACGGGCGGCCTGGTCGGGGCCCGCCTGGCGGAGACCGGGGGGGCCAGCAAGTGGTTGCGGGGGTCGATCGTCTGTTACGACAGCAAGGTCAAGTTCGACCTCCTCGACGTCCCCGAGGGCCCCGTGGTCAGCCCCGAGGCGGCCGAGGCCATGGCCCGGGGCGCCTGCAAGGCGCTCGAGTCCGACGTCGGCATCAGCGTCACGGGCGTGGCCGGCCCCACCACCCAGGACGACCAGCCCGTGGGCACCGTCTTCATGGCCGTCGTCCTGGACGGCCAGGTGGAGTCGGCCGAGGTCCACTTCCCCGGCGACCGCCAGCACATCCGCATGTTCAGCACCATCTCCCTCCTCGACATGCTCCGCAAGCGCCTCCTCTCCGTCCCCCCTCCGAACCCCCCTCCGAACCGGTGACATCTGGTGCGACATACGACACCAGGCGTCACCAGTTGCGCACCCCCCTCCGAACCGGTGACATCTGGTGCGACATACGACACCAGGCGTCACCAGTTCCCAGGTAGGGGTGCGCCCGACTGATGCCGCGGCTCTTTGTGGCGGTGTGGCCGCCCGAAGAGGTGCTGGA
>JBOGIE010000216.1:0-5309 GCA_050742435.1 Acidimicrobiales bacterium
GGGCCGGCCCCCTCCGCCTCCTCGTCGACGAAGTGGGCGACCGGGCGGTCGAAGGCGTCGGCCAGCTTCAGCAGCGTGGTGATGGTGGGCACCATCCCGTTGCGCTCGATCTTGTGGATGGCGGCGGCCGACACACCGGCCTTCTCGGCCAGCTGCTGCAAGGACAGGCTGTGCTGGATGCGCAGCTCGCGCAGGCGCGGGCCGATCGAGCTGACGATGCGGTCGACAGCCATGGTCTGGGCGTTGCGAGTCGCCCGCTCGCTCTCGGCCACGTCGTTCACCTCGCGGCGCCTCCTTGACAGCTATAGGATGGAAATTCAGTATAGTAAACGTACTTGCCTCTATCGTCCATGCCCCACGTGAGGAGGTGGCGACGACGACGAAGATCGTTGTAGTCGGAGGTGGTGCCGCCGGAATCGGGGCCGCCGGGGCCGCCAAAGGCGCCGACAAGAGCGCCGAGGTGGTCGTCTACACCGAGTACGAGGACGCCGCCTACAGCCCGTGCGGCATCCCCTACGTGCACGGCAAGGAGATCCCCGACTTCGAGGCCTTGTTCCTCGCCACCAAGGAGACCTACCGGGAGAACGGCATCGACATCCACTACGAGACCGCGGTGACCGGCCTCGACGTGGCCAAGCGCACCGTCACCGTGAAGGGTGAGGGCGAGGTGTCCTGGGACCGGCTGATCCTGGGCACCGGGTTCACCTACGCCGACCCCGGCGTCCCGGGGAGCGACCTCGAGGGCCTCTACTACGTCAAGAACATCCGCCAGGCCATGGAGTGGGACAAGGTCCTGGACGACACCAAGGTGGCAGTGGTCGTCGAGGCGTCGCCCCTGGGCCTGGAGATGGTGACCGCCCTGGCCCACCGGGGCATCGAGACCCACCTGGTCGACCCCCACCCGTGGGCCCTGGCCGAGGCCACCGATCCCGACATCGCCGCGCCGGTGGAGGAGTCGTGGGCCGAGATGGGCGTGAAGATGCACTTCAACACCCGGCTCGAGGCGTTCGTCGGCGAGGGCCGCGTCCGGGCGGTGAAGACCGACCAGGGCGAGCTGCCCGCCGACCTGGTGGTCGTGTGCACCAAGAAGCGGCCCAACGTCACGCTGGCCGAGGGACATCTGAAGATCGGCTCGACCGGCGGGATCATCGTCGACGAGCGCATGGCCACGTCGGTGCCGGGCGTGTACGCCGCCGGTGACTGCATCGAGATCCCCCACGGCGTGAGCAACATCCCCATCCAGGGGCTCTCCGGCAGTCACGCCTACGCCCAGGGCAAGGTCGCCGGCACCAACGCCGCCGGAGGCAGCCGCCGGTACCAGCCGGTGTACGTCCCCTGGGGCATGGTGGCCGGCAAGTGGATGATCGGCGGCGTGTCCTTCGGCGAGACCCTCGCCACCGCCCTCGGCATCCCGTACGTGCTGGGCCAGGCCACCGGCATCTCCCGGGCGCGCTACTACCCCGGGGTGAAGAAGGTGAAGGTGAAGCTCCTCGCCGATCCCGGGACTCTACGCCTCATCGGCGCCCAGCTGGTGGGACAGGAGGGGATCAAGGAGCGGGCCGACTTCCTCGCCATGTGCGTCAAGACCGGGATCACCCTCGAGGACCTGGCCACCATGGAGAACGTCTACTCCCCGCCGATCGGCGCCCTCAACGAGCCGATCGCCCTGGCCGCTCAAAACGGCCTGGCGTCCATGAAGCCCTGACGACGTGTCCTTCACCCACTGGCTTCGCGAGAACTCAGAGCACTACCTGATGATCGACGCGCAACGGCGGATCGCGCAGAAGTACGGCCGGCCGGCCCCGCCCAAGCCCCGCAGCTTGGTCGAGCGGTTCTGGTTGGACGTGTTCGCCCCGGTGTACCGGCGGCTGCCCTGGAAGGTGCGGAGCAGGACCATCCAGCTGATGCCAGGCAGCCACCGCCAGCAATGGAGCCGGCCCGCGGAGCGAAGGGTACCGGCGGTCGGTCCGACCGGACCGGACCCAAAGCTGCAACCAGCGCAGTCCCCGACAGGCCCCGAAACCCGAGGAGAGTAGATGCCCAAGACCGTGAACGTCCCCCGTCCCGACGATGGCGAGGTGCTGTACAACACCGACGAGAAGTTGTTCGAGGACATCAAGGCCAACCCCGGCGAGAAGGCCTTCGTGTTCATCCACACCGTGCCCTACGAGGGCTCCGTGGCCCTGGTCAACCTGCTGACGTCCACCCGCCTGGTCCGCAAGGGCTTCGACGTCAGCATCATCCTGTACGGGCCGGGCGTCCTGCTCGCCTCTGGCACCCGCGGCTTCCCGGCGGTCGGGCAGGAGGCGTTCCCCGGCCACCTGGCCATCAACAACCAGATCAAGACCCTCATCAAGGAGGGGGCCACGGTCTACGCCTGCCGGTTCGCCATGGGCGCCCTGTACGGCTTCCGCGAGGACGACCTGATCGAGGGCGTCAAGCCCTTCCACCCGCTCGACGTGCTCGACTCCGCCCTCACCGCCTGGCGGGCCGGCGCCTTCCAGATCAACACCTGGACGGTCTGATCCCGGTTCCCGCACACTTGTGGGCTCCCCCCGGATCCGCCGCCCGGGGGGAGCCCCTTCACGACCAGGAGGTGTGACCCGTGGACACCATCGCCGACATGGGCGGCAAGCAAGGCATGGGGCCGGTGCAGCTGACACCGCCCGCCGATCCGCCATTCTCCGAGGAGTGGGAACGCCGGGCCTTCGCCATGGCCCTGCTGTCCATGCGGACGTCGGGCACCAACCTCGACACCTTCCGCTGGGCCCTCGAATGCCAGCACCCGCTGGACTACCTGCTCGACGGCTACTACGGGCGGTGGCTGAACTGCGCCGAGATCCTCCTGGTCGAGAGCGCCATCATCGCCCCCGGTGCGGTCGAGGCCCGGGCCCGCAAGCTGGCCGGCGACGACGTCGAGGAGCCGCCCACCCCCGAGCCCGACAAGCCCGACTACAAGCCCACCGCGGCCGGGTCCATCCGCCAGGTCGACACCCCGCCCAAGTTCGCGGTCGGCGACCGGGTGCGGGCCAAGCTCATGCATCCGCCCGGCCACACCCGCCTGGCCTGGTACACCCGAGGTCGCACCGGCGTCGTGCAGATCATCCAGCCGGCCCAGGTGCTCCCGGACACCAACGCCCACTTCCTGGGCGAGAACGCCCAGCACGTCTACAACGTGTCCTTCGACTCCCAGGAGCTCTGGGGCCCGGACGCCGAGTCCTTCGACCTCCGGTTCGACATGTACGAGGACTACCTGGAGCCTGCACAGTGACATTGGAGATTCAGTGACATTGGAGATTCAGTGACCTTCGACCCCGAATCCAAGCGGGTGCCCGTCGCCCTGCGCACCGAGGCGCTGGAGTCCATCCTCCTCGAGCGCGAGCTGGTGGACCCCAAGGTGATGGACACCTACATCCGCATGTACGAGCAGGACATCGGCCCCCTCAACGGGGCCAAGGTCGTGGCCCGGGCATGGGTCGACCCCGAGTACAGGCAGCGGCTCCTCGAGGAGGGCACCAGCGCGGTGGCCGAGCTCGGCTACAAGGGCCCCCAGGGCGAGCACATCGTGGTGGTGGAGAACACGCCGACCCAGCACAACGCGGTCGTCTGCACCCTCTGCTCGTGCTACCCCTGGCCTCTCCTCGGCCTGCCGCCCACCTGGTACAAGGACCCCGCCTACCGCTCCCGGGTCGTCCGCGAGCCCCGGGCGCTGCTGGCCGAGATGGGGCTGGACCTGGCCGACGACGTGGAGATCCGGGTGTGGGACAGCTCGTCGGAGGTCCGGTACTTCGTGCTGCCGGAGCGGCCGGGGGGCACAGACGGCTTGTCCGAGGAGGAGCTGGCCGGCCTGGTCACCCGCGACGCCATGGTCGGCATCGCCAAGGTCGCGGCGCCGGCGCCGGCCTGATCGTGGCCGCGCCGCAGCCGTCCGCCGTCCTCGACATCGAGGGCCCCGCCGCCCCACCGCGGGCCAACGGCGAACTCGTCTTCGCCGAGCCGTGGGAGAGCCGGGCCTTCGGCCTGGCCATGTCCCTCAACGCCAGCGGCGTCTTCGAGTGGGAGGACTTCCGCCGGCAGCTGATCGCGGCCATCGCCGAGGCCGAGGGCGACCCGGATCCCGACCAGCCGTTCAGCTACTACCGGTGCTGGCTCCTCGCCCTCGAGCGGGTGCTGGACGCCGAGGGGGTGGTCGGCGGCGAGGAGCTCCGGGTCCGGGCCAGGACGCTGGACGCCCGGCCTGCCGGTCACGACCACGGCCACGACCACGGCGGCCACGATCACGACCACTGAGCCGGGGCGCCCCCCGAAGACCCTGTCGGTCTACGCCACCTGGGAGGGCGACTACCGCTGCACGGTCAAGGCCCGCCACCACGAGATCCGGGTCGACGAGCCGCTCTCGGCCGGTGGCGCCGACAGCGGGCCGCAGCCCACCGAGGTCTTTCTCGCCTCGCTGGCGTCGTGCTACGCCCTGGCCGTCGCCCACGTGGCCAGGAAACGGGGCCTCCAGCTGGCCGACGTCGCCGTGCGGGCGGTGGGCGAGTACGACGGGCCCAAGTTCGTCAAGGTCCGCGTCGAGGTGACGTCCAGCCATCCCCCCGCCGAGCTGGAGCCCCTGCTCCCCCGGGCCTCAGCCGTCTGTTACGTGTCGAACACCCTGCGCGCCGTCGACGACGTCGAGGTGGTCCTCGTCAACACCGCCGGAGATCCGTAGGGGCACCCGCTCCCCCCGGCACTGCACCGCCAAGGCGAACGCCGCGCAGGCGATGGCCACGTTGCGGAACAGGACGTCGAAGTCGTGCGGGTTCACGGTGACGATGGCGACCATGGTCAGCCCGGCCAGGATCGACGCCACGTACGCGTAGCGGTCGGTGAGCAACGCCACGGCGAGGAGCGTCTCGAACACCGCGAAGGCGGGAAGCAGCCGGTCCGTCCACGTGGCGGGCAGGAAGGAGGGGAAGTACCGGGCGAACGTCGCGGGGTGGAGCAGGGACGCCGTGGCCGCGTACGACAGGACGAAGGCCAGGCCGGCGCGGAGCAGCCACGACGTCAGCCGTTCCTCCATGGCCGGCCCCGCCCCGGCGTCGATCTCGGGCCGCGGGCCGGAGGGTGTGTCAAGGGCGGCGTCCGTTGTCCGTGCAGGCATCTCGCCCATCCGCCCTCCGCAACGATCGACGGTGCAGCCGAGCGGTCCGGTCGGCATCCGTGCATGATGGCCCGCTACCGTTTGTGGCCGCTGCGAGAGGGGGACCCGGATGCAAGCAGTGACCGGCGCGCGGGTGGTGGCCCTGAACATCGGGGTGACGTCGCAG
>JBOGIE010000217.1:0-5252 GCA_050742435.1 Acidimicrobiales bacterium
GGGACTGGAGCGCCACGGCACCCGACGGCCATCCGCTGGAGGACAGGGACGAGGCCGCGGTGTCGGTCTCCACCGACGGCGGGGAGTCCTTCGGCGAGCCGATCAACCTCAACGACCACTCCGACGCCACCATGATGATCGGTGGGCAGTCCTACCCGCTGCACTTCCAGACCGGTTTCGGACGGCCGTTCGTGGCCGCCCACGACGGCGTCGTCCTGGCCGTGGCCAACGGCGGGCCACCGTCCGACAACCAGCCACCCGACGAGGTCTACGAGGGCAGCTTCGGCGAGGCCAATCCCATGGTGCTGGGTCGCTCCACCGACCAGGGGCGCACCTGGACGGTCACGCAGTTCACCGAGCCGATCTTCCAGGCCGCAGGCTCCCACACCGGCATGGGGTGGACCCCCGAGGGGGGCCGTGACGGCACCTGGGTCCTCGCCTACTCCGCGACGCCCGGCAACTCGCGCACCGCGGGCAAGTCCGACATCGTGGTCCGGCGCTCCACCGACCGCGGCGTGACCTGGACCGACCCGGTGGCCATCAACAGCGACGACCCCACGGACCAGTACACGAGCTTCTACCCCCAGCTCTCGGTCGCGCCCAACGGGCGGGTCGACGTGGTCTGGCAGGACAACCGCGAGCTGACCGACTACCTGGTCGAGGTCCGGTACACCTACTCCACCGACGGTGGTGAGACCTGGGCGCCCAACATGGGGGTCACCGACCGACCGATCAACTTCAACCTCGGCATCAGTTTCAACTCCGACCTCCGCCAGGGTCCGGGTGTGGCGTCGACCGACTCGTACGCGGCCATCGCCTGGGCCGACACTCGCTTCGCCGACGAGGAGACCCAGACGCAGGACAACTTCGGCATCATCGCCCAGTTCGCGCCGCTGCCCGCCGAGGAGACCAACACCGGCTGGCGCATCCTCGCCGCCGTCCTGGGCGGTCTGGTGCTCGCCGGAATCATCCTCCTGGGCATCCAGTTCGTCCGGTCCACGAACAGAGGCTCCTAAGGAAGGTTCCCGCCCGGCCGAGGATCGTCAGCCGGCCACGCCGATGACGATCCTCGGGTCCCGGGCGGGATCCAGCCAGCGCAGGACGTCGACCAGCTGGGAGGCGGGCAGGGAGACGCAGCCGGCGGTGGGACCGCCGGTGGAGACGTGCAGGAAGATGGCGCTGCCCGATCCCGGGGTGCGGGCGGTGTTGTAGGCGATCACCGCCCCGTGGTCGTAGGCCGGCCGGGTGTACATCGGCTCCGGTGACGGCCCGGCCTGCTGGCGGTCGAGGTCCACCCAGGTGTTGTAGAGGGGGCTCTCCGGGTCGTCGTCCCACACGATCGAACGGCTGGTGATGCGCCGGTACGGGAACTGCACACCCGGGTCGGGGGCCACGCCGAAGAAGAAGTCGAAGCCGTAGAAGCCCGAGGGCGTCCGGCCGTCGCCCTCCCGCTTCTCATCCGGGGGCGCGACCCCCCGGGTGCCCACGTGGGCCGGCCAGGGCCCGAAGGCGGCCCGCCAGCCGCCGGCCTCCCGCTCGTAGGCGGTCAGGGTGGCGGTGACGGCCCCGTACCGGGGTGCGGTCACAATCACCGCCTGCCCGGCCGTGCCCACGTCGGCCAGGCGAGGATCGGGTAGGGCCACGGAGGTCGACGGCGCCGGGGCGGTGGTCGTCGGGGCGGTGCTCGTCGGGGCGGGGGCCGTGGACGCAGCCTGGCCCCGGTTGGCGGTCGAGGACGACGACCCGCACGCCACCAGCAGGGCCATGGCGACGAACACCATGGCCGGCCGGCGACACCTTCGTCTCACGGGTCACTACGTTACGAAGCTGTGTGGAGTCGTCGGATCGCGGCCCGGGCCCTCCCGCTGGTGCTCCTGGCCGTGACCGCCTGCTCGAGCTCGCCGGACAGCCCGGCCCCCGCCGCCCAGCCCGGCCCGACGACGACGACGGCGGCGGCGGCGACCACCCTCGCCCCCACCACGGTGGCGCCCACGCCCACCTCGACCACCATCCCCCCCTACACCGCGGTCGCCAGCCGGGTGACGGCCGCCGACCTGCCGTCGTCGTGGCGGCCGGGGTGCCCGGTCGGCCCCGAGGACTTGCGCCAGATCCAGCTCTCCTACTGGGGCTTCGACGACCAGCCCCACACCGGCGTGCTGGTCGTCCACGCCACCGAGGTCCAGGCCATGACCGACGTCTTCCGGCGACTGTACGAGCGGCGCTTCCCGATCCGGCGCATCGAGCCGATCGACGTCTACGGCGGCAGCGACGAGGCGTCCACCGCGGCCGACAACACCGCGGCGTTCAACTGCCGCAACGCGGTGGCGTCCGGCCCGCCGACGTGGTCGACCCATGCCTACGGCCGGGCCATCGACGTCAACCCGCTGGAGAACCCCTACATCCTGAACGGCAGGGTCCTGCCTCCGGAGGGGGCGCCGTACGTCGACCGGACCAACGTGCGCCCGGGCATGGCCGTGCGCGGCGGTGAGCTGGTGAACGCGTTCGCGGCGTCGGGGTGGTCGTGGGGCGGGGTGTGGGTCAACCCCGACTACCAGCACTTCTCGGCGACGGGGAACTGATGCGGCGGGCGGCTCGGGCGCTGGCCCTGGCCCTGGTGGCCGCGGGGTGCGGAGGTGGGGGCGGCGCGGGTCCGCCGATCGACCCCGTCGCCATCGCCGAGGACCCGGCCGCGGTCCTGGCCAACTCCCAGTACCCGGAGCTCCCGCCCGACGGGGTGAAGGCGACGTACCTCCTCGACACCGGCGACCACCTCACCCACGTCCTCTCCTTCGTCGACGGGCTGCGGATCGACGAGGAGGCCGCCACCGAGGCCCTGCGCTACTTCGAGCAGCTGCGCCAGGAGGTCCCGCTCGGGGTCGACGGCGAGAGCACGACGCTCGTCTACCGGGTGCGGCCGCGCAACTACCCGCAACGGTACGTCGTGGTCGTCCCCGACGGTGCGCCGCTCCCCCTCTGGGCCGGCCCGCGGGAGGCGGGCCGGTCGTTCGTCTCCAGCCGGCCGGTCAACGTGGACCACGCCGTCACCCTGATCCGGGTGGCCGAGAAGCCCTTCACTGTCGGCAGCCCTTTCGACACCATGCCCGTCGCCACCCAGCTCGACACCGTGTTCCTCAGCGAGGCGTGCGCCCGCTCGGCCTCGATCACCACCGACGAGGACGCCGCCTACCGCTTCGGGTCGAACATCCACAACCAGGGCGAGAGCGTGATCTGCAACGCCGAGAGCCGGCTCCTCACCGGCCGCCGGCTCGGGATGTCGGGAACGGCCATGGCCGGCGTGGTCGCCGCCAACCGGGCAGCCGCCAATCCGGCAGCCGCCAATCCGGCCGCCGCCAACCCGGCAGCAGCCGGCGCGGGCCGCCGGCCGGCGTTGGTCCTCCCCCCGTTCGACCAGGCGCGCTACGACCAGCTGCCCAAGCTGGAACCGATCTTCAGCGTGGCCTGACCGCGCACCACGTCAGAGGTGCAGCTCGCCGTTGGAGCGCTGGCGGACCAGGGCGTCGATGGCCGTCCGGTCGATGAACCCGATGGCCACCGACACCTCGTTCACCAGCGCCCGGCCCTGGCGGTCAAAGTCGAACTCGAAGGTGGTGCAGCCGCCGTCGAACAGGTACGAGCGCACGGCCTTGAAGTCGTCGACCACCGAGATGATCCGCTCGAACCGGCGGGTGTCGGGCTCGTCGCTGGAGATCTCCGTGGCCCCTTCCACGTCGCACACCTCTTCGAGGGTGACCCGCACCGCGGAGATGCCGGCCCGGTCGGAGTCGAGGGTGAACTTCGAACGGCCGCGCTCGACCGACATGGACGCGAAGTGCCAGCCGGCCGGATAGCTCGAGATGCAGGGCACCTTCGACGCGGTGGGGACGGACTGGGCGACCAGCGCCAGGGTGTCCGGCCCCTTGGGGACGCAGGTCGGCGCGGCCTCGCTCTGGACCCGGGCGCAGCCACCGGCCACCACCACGAGGGCCAGGACCGCGGCCACGGTCACCTTGGGGGGCCGGCGCCTCACAGGAGGCTGACCTGGACGAAGAGGTTCAGGGTGAGGGCCAGGGCGAGGAACCCGCCCAGGAGCACGGCGGTGGTGAGCCCCACCCGGCGGATGCTCCACCGCTGGATCTTGATCGGCTCCCGCTCCGGGGCCAGCTGCCGGAACTTGCTGATGAGATCCCGGCCGTCCTGGCGCAGCTGGGCCCGGAGCTGGCTGGTGAGGGTGAGGCCCCGGGTGGCGGCGAACGCCTCGGCGATCTCGTCGGGGGTGAAGAGCCGGAGGGCCCGCTCGTACACCGTCTCGGGGTCCGACTGGAGGGCCAGGACCAGCATCATGTTGGCCAGGTCCACGGCCTGGCGCCACGGTGACGGGCGGACCTCGGCGAAGGCCACGTCGATGAGCAGGACCTTGCCGTTCCGGACGAGGACGTTGGCCGGCTTGATGTCGCGATGGGCCAGCCCCGACTCCCACAGGCAGCGGACCACGCCCAAGGCGTCGTCGATGATCTCCTCGTCGACGTCGACCTTGGTGATCTCGTCGGCCCCCTCGAAGAACTCGGTGACGATGACGTACTCCCGCTCCGGCGTGATCTCGGCGAACCCGTAGGGCTCGGCCGTGGGGATGGCCGCGGAGCGCATGAGACGCAAGAGGTAGTCCTCGTACTGGACCAGGCGGCGGACGGTGGAGAAGGTGGACTCGTCCTCCAGCCGCCCGTAGAGGAGGGTGCGGCCCAGCTTGTACCAGCGGTCGGACCGCAGGTGGGTGGCGGCGTACAGCTTGCCGAACAGCGCCGGTTGCGAGGGGTCGGCCAGCTCGATCCGCAGGGGCGTGGACCCCGCCGAGCCGTCCAGGCCGAACGGGCGGACGTCGACCACGTGCAGGCCGAGCTGCTCGCCCAGCGCGGCCCTGATGGCCTCGCCCCGCTCGCCGCCGACGTCGAGATGGGCGCTGCGCCCACGCCGGTAGGTGATGGGAAAGGCGTCGGTGGGCGCCAGGAGGCGGAAGGCGATCAGGCTGATGGTCACGCCGAGGATGACTCCCACCAGGGCGTCGGTGGGATGGTCGACGGCCAGGTAGATCCGCACCACGGCGAGGAGGGCCAGGTAGCAACCGGCCACGACCTTGGCCCGGGACCGCCACTGGCCCCGGGGGACGAGCAGGTAGATCAGCCCGATCAGGCAGACGGACATGTCGACCATCGGCCGGGACGGGTGCGAGAACCCGCTCCAGTCGCCGAGGATCTCGA
>JBOGIE010000218.1:0-5231 GCA_050742435.1 Acidimicrobiales bacterium
TGGCCGGGCGGGTACAGCCCTTCGCCGACTGCGACGCGCTCGAGCTGCCTCCGCCCGAGCAGTCGCTGTGCGACCCGCGCCCGGTGGCCGAGCGGCCGACTCCGGACTGGTACGTGTGGAACCCCGACTCGCCCCTCCGGCGCCTCGATCCCGGCGTGGTCCCCGACCGCAACGCCCTGGCCGGCCGGTTCGCCCGGCGGGTCATCGGCCACCAGCCGGGCGACTACCTGGCCAGCGTGGTCGACGACATGGCCCACTACCTGTCGCCGGGGCGGGTCAGCGGGCCGGAGGACTTCCCCGTGGGTGCGTGGCAGTTCCGCACCGAGTTCACCGCCGACCCGTGGCACCCGGTCGAGCCGCCGCCCGACCCCTACGTGGGCGGGTGGACGTGGCCGGGCCCCTCGGTGGCCAACGGGGTCACGGTGGCGGCCCACGGGTTCGGGCTGGCCGCCGAGCAGCCGTCGTTCGCCCGACCGCTGGCCGCGGCCCTGGCCCGCTACCAGCGGGTGGCCTACACGGCCGGGCCGGTCCTGGCCGGCGGCCTCCTGCTCGGGCTCCTGGCCGGCGCCGGGCGGCTCGCCGATCCTCGCCAGCGCCGGCTGCGCCACGCCGGGGTGTTCCTGGCCGTGGCCGGGCTGGTCGCCCTCCTCGGGCCGGCGGCCACGTCGGTCTTCGACTTCCGCTACCTGCTGCCCGCCCTGGTCCTGCTCCCACCGGCCGGGGCCATCGGGCTCACCCTGCTCCTCGACCGCAGGATTGGGCGGGGGGGTGCTGGCTAGGACCCGGGCCGAGTCAGGTCCCGCCGGTCCAGATCAGGAGGAGCAGGGTGGCGTCGTCCTGCAGGCGGCCCTGCTGGTGGTCGAGGACGCTGTGGCACAGCCGGCGCAGGATCTCGGCCGGCAGGTCCCCGGTGGCGGCGGCGTCGAGCCACAGGCGACCGAGGCGGGTGCGGCCGAAGAGGTCGCCCTGGGGGGACCGGGCCTCGATCACCCCGTCGGTCAGGAACAGCACGGCGTCGCCCGGCTCCAGCGACACCTGGGCCACCTCGGCGGGGACGTAGCCCAGCCCCAGGGGCAGCGACGTCTCGCAGTGCAGGTCGTCGACCAGTTCCCCGCGCCGCCAAAGCAGCGGCCGGGGGTGGCCGGCGTTCACCCAGCTCATGCACCCGGTGGACAGATCGAGGCGGGCCAGCTGGCCGGTGACGAACCGCTCGGGCCCGAACTGCTCGGCCACCACCTGGTCCATGGCCCGGAAGGTCTCGGCCAGGCCCAGCCCGTGGCGCCGGCTGTGGCGGTAGCTGCCCACGGCCAGATTGGCCATGCGGCTGGCCTCGAGCCCGTGACCCATGGCGTCGACGATGGCCAGGTGCACCCGGTGGCCGTTGACGGCGTAGTCGAAGGCGTCGCCGGCGATCTCGTACGCCGGCTCCAGGATGCCGGCGATGGCCAGCCGGTCGTTGGTGAAGGTGAGCGGCGGCAGCATCGACCACCGCATCTCGGCCGCCAGATCCATGTCCCGGACCCGACGGGCCAGCACCAGGTTGTCGCCGAAGGCGCTCTTGGAGACGATCAGCTCGGCGGTGATGGACGCCATGTGGCGGGCCCGGTCGACGGTCAGCTCGTCGGCCTCGGCCACGGTGACGCGCAGCACGCCCACCCGGTCGGCCCCGTCGAGCAACGGGACCCACAGGCGTATCCCGCCGTCGTCCGCCGGCTCCTGCATCACCTGCTGGGTGCGGAACGTCTGGCCGGCGAGGGTCCGCTCGATGTCCAGCGCCCGGTCCGGCCCGGCATCCGGTTCGTCGACGGGCACGAGCAGGCGCTGGTCGAGGTCGACGAGGAAGAGCGCGGCATCCGTCATGCCGAGGGACTCCAGATGCCGCGCCACGACGGGGCCGACATCGTCGGGCGCCATCCGATGCGACATCCTCAGCAGCTCCCCCATGACGTGCTCGCCAAGAGACACCGCCTGCGGGTGCAGGCCGGCATCGAAGGCGTCGGTGGTCCGGGGCATGCGACTCCAAATGGGGGGGTCGGGCATCGTCCGGAATGCGCAGCGACGACGCGGAACTCCGTCCAGGGTACCCGCGACCCTGCCGCCATCCCCAAGGGCAAGCGCGCCGAAGCCCTCCTCCTTTCGGAGGAGGGCCACTGCGCCTGGAAAGGGCTGTCTAGCGGGTGGTGGAGCGTGCGGCCGTGCCGCCCACGCCCAGGTTGAGGAGCACGGCGATGGCGGTCGAGGTACGTGCCTTGCGCATGGTGAGGCTCACTACCCCCGGCCATGAGCGGTCAAACGCCTCATTCCCGGGGTTGGCATGGGTCCAATCCGGGGAGAATACATCCATGCTTACCCTCCTGCTTCTGGTCCTTCTGGTCGTGCTCCTCTTCGGCGCTATCGGCCCCCGGTATTACCGCGGTCGCGGCCGCCGGTACTACTGATCATTTCCGCCCGCGGCCGTCAGACCAGATCGTCGGCCGCTTCGGGCTCCAGCCCTTCGCCCACGTCGACGGCAGGCCGTCCCCGCTCCACCCGCCACGTACTGAAGGCGGCGATCGAGGCCGCCAGCCACGCCGCTCCCAGCACGAAGCCCCCGACCACGTCGGTGATGTAGTGCACGCCGAGGGCCAGGCGGGAGAACCCGATGGCCAGGAGGAACACCGCCGTCCCGGCCAGCACCACGGGACGGTAGCGGCGTCCGATCACCGGTAGGAACACGAGCAGCAGCGACCCGTAGACCACCGTCGACGACATGGCGTGGCCCGACGGAAAGCTCTTCCCGTGGGCGGTTGCCACCGGCTCGGCCAGCGACGGCCGGGGACGGCCCACCGCCTCCTTCACCAGCGTGTCCAGGAGTCCCCCGCCCAGGGTGGTCACCACCAGGAAGACGGCCAGGCGGGGGTGACCGCGTCGCCATACCCAGATCACCGCCGGCGTCACGATCACGTAGAACCACAGCGGCGACCCGAAGAAGGTGAGGAGCTTGAGCTGGCCGACCAGGTCGTCGGAGCCCCGCACCCAGTCGTGGAGATGGCGGGCCGCCCACGTGTCCATCCGGATCAGCGAGCCGTTGCCCTCCACCTGGGCCAGCAGCAGCCCGAACGGGATGGCGACCAGGAGGAAGGCCACCGCGAACAGGGTGACCCGCAGCCCGTAGCGACCGTCGGGGTCGAGGCGCCGGCGGAGCCGCTCCGGCATCCGGCTGGTCCGGCCTCCGCCGCTCACGACTCGGGGGCGTAGACGAGCAGCGGTTCGTCGGCCTTGGTGATGGTGAACTCCTCGGGGCCGTCGAAGGTCTCCCCGTCGCGGGCCAGGCGCAGGTGTCCCGCCAACGATTTCACGTGCAGGCTGGGCACGTACCGCTGCTCGTAGGCGCCGCAGCGGGCCAGCCGCCCGGTCATCACCGACAGCAGGAGGCGCACGCGTGACCAGGGCTGGGTGCCGTCGACGATGCGGACGTCGAGCTGGCCGTCGTCGAGGCGGGAGCGCCAGCTGGGGGCGAACCCCGGTGGGTCGTAGGCGCAGTTGCCGATGAACATCATCCACACCTTGCGCCGCCGCCCGTCGATCTCCATCTCGATGGGACCGGCCCGGCGCAGGACCCGGAAGAGGGCCAGGACCACCGCCGGCCACTTCCCGATGGTGTCCTCCAGGCGCTCCCGGGCGTCGACCAGGTCCACGTAGCTACCGATGCTGGCGGTGTTGACGAAGCTGTGCCCGTCGACCACCCCCCGGTCCACGGCCACCGCCCGGCCCTCGCGCACGGCCCTCGCGGCGTCGGCGATGGACTCCAGACCGAGGGCGTAGGCGAAGTGGTTCAGGGTGCCGCCGGGCACCACGAACAGCGGCTTCCCGGTCTTGGCAGCCAGGGCGGCGGCGGTGTTGACCGACCCGTCCCCGCCGGCCACCCCGATGGCGCATCCCCGGTCGGCGGCCCCGGCCAGCGCCCTCTCCAGCTCGCCTCCATCGTCGAGCTCGACCACTTCGGCCTCGGGCAGCTCGGCCCGCAGCTCTTCGGCCGCCCGCCCGCTGGAGCCGGCCGAGGGGTTGACCACCACGACCAGTCCCCCTCCCTTGGGCGAGGGCTCCACCTCGGCTCGGTTGAGGGCGGTGCGGACGTCGGCCGGCTCGTGGGGGGCCACCGGCCACAGCCGGCGGGTGACCAGCCCGGCGGCCGTACCCACCAGGGCGCCCACCGCGACGTCGGATGGGTAATGCGCCCGGGCGTGGACCCGGGAGTAGGCCACCAGCCCGGCCAGTCCGGCGAGGGGCGGGGCCAGCCGGGGCACCTCCTGGCCGGCACCCACGGCGAAGGCGAAGGCCGAGGCGGAGTGCCCCGACGGGAAGGACGAGGTCCCAGACTGGGCGAAGCCGGCAAGGCCGCTGGTCAGCCGCCCGGCCACCGGCCGCCGGCGCCGGAAGGCCAGCTTGACCGGCCCGTTGGTCAGCGCCGAGGCGATGGCCACGGCGAACAGGCCCCGCAGCGCGGCCCGCCGGCGGAACCGACCGCCGCTGGCCGCCAGGGCGCCGGCCAGCGCCAGCCACACCTTGGCGTTGTCGGCCGCCCGGCCGAGGAACAGCAGAGCGCCGCCGGTGCGCAGCGAGCGGCGCGTCGAGCGCCGGAGGAGGCGCCGGTCGAGGTGGCCGAGCCTCCTCAATGCCCGCCGACTCGGCGGTAGCGGGCCTCGGCGAAGGAGTACAGGCCGAAGGCGCCCAGGCCGAAGGCGACGAGGCTCAGGAGGGCCGGGCCGTAGGTCCAGTCGGCCAGGCGCTTCAGCGCCCCGTCGATGCCGACGGCCTCGGCCGGGTCGTGCTGGAGGGCGGCGACCACCAGCAGCCCGCCGATCACCAGGGCGACCAGCATCCGGGCGACGTTGCCCACCGTCCCCAGCCCCCGGACCCAGCGACGCTCGGCCCGGCTCATCTCCAGCGGCTTGAGCCGCTTGCGGAACTTGCCCGACAGGCCCCGCCAGCCGATGTAGAGCGCGGCGCCCAGGATCCCGAGTCCGACCCCGATGACCAGCCACGTCCCGCCCGGCCAGTTGAGCACCCGGGCCGTCCAGTCCACCTCGGCGTTGCCGTCGGTGGGCGCCTGGTTGGACCAGACGAACAGCCGCACGGCGGCGGCGAAGAAGAACGTGTACAGGAGGCCCCGCGCCGCGTAGCCGATCCGCTTGAACATGGCCTTGCGGGGATCGCGCTCGTCGGGGGGCCCGACCGCGGCCTCCACGAAG